>JBCCAW010000007.1:0-30277 GCA_039814655.1 Myxococcota bacterium
CCACGGTGACCCGTTCGTTGTGCCCGTGGGGCGTTGCGCATTTGCCCGAGGCGCCGCTCGTCAGGCGATGCGCCATGGAGAAACGCCGCGTGAAGGTGAGCTCGAAGCTCACCGTAGGCCCTCGAGAAAGCGCCCCTCGCGGAACACGACCTCGGCGAAGACGTCGTGGGGATGGATGGACTCGGCATTCACGACGCGGACCCGGAAGCCCGCCAGCCGCGGGTCCTCGCGGAGCTCCCGCGCCACGCCCCGGACCATGTCCTCGACGAAGGCCGGATGGTCGTAGGCCGCCATGGTCACGGCGCGCTCGTCTTCGCGCTTCAGCGCCGGGTAGACCGGGGCCGAGGCGTGTCGTTCGGCGATGGCCACGAGCTCCGCCACCTCCGGCGCCGCATCGCCGCGGAGCGTGACCTCCATGCGCACGCGGCCTCGCTGGTTGTGCGCGCCGTAATCGGAGACCGCCCGGGAGCAGGGGCAGAGGCTCGCGACGCTCACCTCGACGGCGAGGCCGAGCTGCGTCCTCTCCGCCCCACGGACGCCGAAGAGCTCCGCGTCCACGTCGAGGAGGCCGCGGGCGCCGCTCACCGGCGCGTGCCGGGGCAAAAAGAGCGGAAAGGAAAAGCGCGCCTCGGCCTCCGTGGCCTCGAGGCGCCTCTGGAGGTCGCCGAGGAACTCCGCGAGGGCGCCCGGTGTCAGCGGGCCGAGGGCTTCCAGGGCCTCGGCGAAGCGGCTCATGTGGGCGCCGCGCGCCTCCGCGGCCAAGGAGATGCCGAGCTCGATGCGTGCCACCGTGGACGCGCCGAAGGCCTCGACGGGTCGCCGCACGTCCCGCACGCCGACGCGGCGCAGCGGCGCCGAGGCCGCCTGCGCTCGCCCGGCCTGCACGTCCGGCAGCGGTCCAGGCCGCGTCGATGCGTCGCTGTCCATGGGATCTCGGTCTCTCCTCCCCCGCACGCGCACGTGCGCAGGGCCAAGGGCCGCCCTCGGGACGCCAGCGAGAGAGAAGACGTTACGGAGCGCACGCGCCCTTCGCAAGGCGCCCTGGACCCGTTTTGGTGCGTTCCCCGAGGCCGCTGATGTAGCATCGGGTGATGAGGCGGAGTGACGCGCGTGTGTCCCCGGCGGTGGGCTGATGGAGTTTTGGGTTCGGTTTTGGGGGGTGCGCGGGTCCATCGCTTGCCCCTCGCCGACGCACATCGAGTTCGGCGGCAACACGAGCTGCCTCGAGGTGTGCGTGGACGGGCACCGGCTGGTGCTCGACGCGGGCACGGGCGTGAAGGACCTCGGTCAGAGCTTCCTGAAGCACCAGGTGCGCGAAGCCACCATGTTGCTCACGCACACGCATTGGGACCACATCAACGGCTTCCCCTTCTTCGCGCCGGCCTTCGCGCCGGGGCATCGCTTCCGCATCATGGCCGGGCATCTCTCCGAGGCTGGTGGCATCGAGCGCGTGCTCGCCGGGCAGATGGCGCGACCGACCTTCCCCGTGCCCCTCTCTGCGCTTCAGGCCGAGCTGAGCTTCGAGGACTTCCGCGCCGGTGAAGCCGTCGACGTCGGCGACTTCGTCAAGGTGACCACGGCGCCGCTCCAGCATCCGGACGGGGCGACGGGCTACCGCATCGAGGCCCACGGAAAGTCCTTCGTGTACGTGACGGACACGGAGCACGTCCCCGGCGAGCCCGACGAGCGCATCCTCTCGCTCATCGCCGACGCGGATCTGGTGGCCTACGACAGCACCTACACGGACGAGGAGTTCCCCAAGCACGTCGGCTGGGGCCACTCGACCTGGCAGGAGGGCGTACGCCTCGCCGAGCGCGCGGGCGTCAAGCGCCTCGCCATCTTCCACCACGACCCCTACCACGACGACGCCTTCATGCGCGGCGTGGAGGCCCAAGCCGCCGACACCTGGGACGGCGCCTTCGTCGCCCGCGAAGGCATGCGCGTCGACCTCGTCTGAAGCCGGCCGAGTCGGGTAGGTCTAGCCCCTGATCAAGCGCCGCGGTCGGTCGCAGGCGGCGAGCACCTCGGTCAGAAGCACGTCGCGGCGCACGGGTTTGGTGAGCACGCCGTCGATGGCGTCGCCACCGCGGGCCCGGACCTCGTCCGGCGCGTGACCGGAGAGCGCGAAGATGGCCCCGGCCCAGCCGGCGGCTCGAAGGTCCTTGGCCAGCGAGGCGCCGTCGCGGCCCGGGAGTTCGAGGTCGACGAGGAGCACCTGGGGCGCGCGGAGCCCGAGGGACGCGAGGCACCTCTCCGCCTCCTGCGCCGACGCGGCCTCGTGCACCTCCACGCGCGCCGTCTCCAGGAAGGCGCGGAGCAAGGGGCGCAGATCCGCGTCGTCGTCGACGACGAGCACGCGGCGGCGCTTGTACGCCAGCACGAAGGGCACGAGCGTCGCCCGGCGGACCGGCTTGCGCTGCATGGCGAGCATGCCCGCCTCGCGGCAGCGGCTCTCGAGCTCCGGCATGGCGTGCGCCGTGAGCGCCACGATGGGCGTCTCAGGGCGCGCGGCGGCCCGGTCCGCCGCGTGAATGCGACGCGTGGCCTCGAGGCCGTCCATGCCCGGCATGTCCACGTCCATGAGCACGAGGTCGACGTCGTGCTGCTCCAGGTGCGCGATGGCCGCCGGGCCCGAGCCCACCTCGGAGGCGTCGAAGCCCGCCTTCTCGAGCAGCCCGCAGGCCACGCGGCGGTTCAGGGCGTCGTCGTCGACGACGAGCACACGGCCGCCCCCGGTCAGCGGAGGGTTCGCCGGCATGGGCGCCGAGGGGCGGGCCACCTCGAGGGGCAGCTCCACGCGAAACTCCGTGCCTTCGCCCGGCGCCGTGCGCACGTCGAGGCTGCCGCCGAGGGCCTTGACGAGCGTGCGAACGATGGCGAGACCGAGCCCTTCGCTCGAGGGAATGTCCCCGGCGCCGTGGGAGAAATAGGGCTCGAAGATGCGGGCGCGCACGGCATCGGTCATGCCCACGCCGTCGTCGCGGACCACGAGTCGCAGCGTGGCGTGCGTGCTCCCGGACTCGAGGCGCAGATCCACGTGGCCCTCCGGCGCGAAGCGGACCGCGTTGTTCGCGAGGTTGGTGAGGATCTGGATCACCCGCCGGCGATCGCCGAGGAGCTGCGCCGGGAGCGCATCGTCCACGTGCACCCGGAGGCGGACGCCAAGCTCACGCGCCTTGGTCCCCACGCTTGCCTCCAGCTCCGCGGCGAGCTCGCGCGGGGCGAAGGGCGCAGCCTCGAGGGCCACCTCGCCGCGCTCGATACGTGGAAGGTCGAGCAGGTCCTCGATGAGCGCGGAGAGCGTCTCGGCGCTCCGTTCGATGACCCGGAGCATGGCGCGTTGTTCCGGCTCGAGGTTGCGCCCGTCGAGCAGCAGCTCCGCGTGGCCGAGCACCGCATGCAGCGGTGTCCGGAGCTCGTGGCTCATCATGGCGAGGAAGCGGGTCTTGGTGGCGCTCGTGTGCTCGGCCTGACGCCGCGCGGCCTCGAGGGCCCTTGCCGCGCGACGGGCCGTGGAGAGGTCGTGCACGAAGGCCACGGTGCCGCCGCGGGTGCGCGGCGAAAGGCTCAGCTCGACGGGGACGCGCCCGCGTTCCGTTTGCGCCCAGACCTCCCAGCGGCGTCCATCCGCGGGCATGGGCAAGGACCCGGTCTCGCCCGCGAGCAGCGCGGCCATGCCCCGGCTGCGGGCCGCGAGGAGCACGGTCCCGAAGAGAGCCTCGGCCGCGTCGTTCCAGCCCTCGAGGGCCCCGGTGCCGTCGAAGAGCAGCGCCGGGTAAGGGGCCGCCGCGAGGAGCCCGAGGTCCTCCGGCGGTCGCGCGGAGAGGAGGGAGGGCGCGGCCATGAGAGACCCTACGGCGCCCCGCGAGGCCCCATTGAGCCGCGCGCAGTGCCGGCGCGCCGGTCCCGTCGCCTCCGGGGATGTCGTGCGTCGCGTCAGGCCGCGATGGCGCGGGCGACGCGGATCCCGTCGAGGGCCGCGCTCATGATGCCGCCGGCATAGCCCGCGCCTTCGCCGGCGGGATAGAGCCCGGCGAGGCCCCGGGCCTCCAGCCGCTCCGGGTCCCGGCTCATGCGCACCGGCGAGCTCGTCCGGGACTCGACGCCCAGCGCGACGGCGTCTTCGCCCTTCGTGAAGCCGGGCATGCGCCCTTCGAGGCGGCCCAGCGCCGCGCGGAGCGGGCCGGCGAGCGGGCCGAGGAGCGTGTCGAGGCGCGCGCTCTCCAGCGGCCGAGGGTAGCTGGATTCGGGCAGCGCGCCCGAGCGCCGGCCCGCGGCGAAGTCCGCCAGCCGCTGCGCCGGGGCCACATAGGCGCCGCCTCCGGCCTCGTAAGCCGCGGCCTCGAGGCGCTGCTGAAGCGCGACGCCGGCGAAGGGGTCGCTCGCGTCGAGGCCGAAGGCCGCGAGCTGCCCGGGCCCGACCTCGGTGACGAAACCCGAGTTGGCGAAGCGCCCGGAACGCTTCGAGGGACTCCAGCCGTTCACGACCTGCATGCCCCGGTCCGTGGCCGCGGGGCAGATGAAGCCCCCGGGGCACATGCAGAACGAAAAGACGCCGGCGCCGCCGGCCTGGAGCGTGAGCCGGTAGGCCGCGGCGCCGAGGGCCGGGTGCCCGGCGAGCTCGCCGAACTGGAGCGCGTCCACGAAGGCCTGGCGATGCTCCACGCGCACGCCGAGGGCGAAGGGCTTGAAGCGCACCTCGGCGCCTGCGGCGGCGACGAAGCGCTGCACGTCCCGCGCTGAATGCCCCGGCGCGGCGACGATGGCCCGAGCCCGGAGCGTCGTCCCGTCCGCGAGGCGCAGGCCCCGGGCCCGCCCGCCTTCGACCTCGATACCCGTGGCCCGGGTCTCGAAGGCGACCTCCACGCCGGCGCTCTCGAGATGCGCGCGCATCGCGCCGATGACGCCGGGCAGCTTATTCGTGCCGATGTGCGGGCGCGCGTCCACGCGGATGGCCTCGGCCGCGCCGTAGGCCACGAAGGCGTCGAGCACACGGAGCGTGTCGCCGCGTTTTTTGGCGCGCGTATAGAGCTTGCCGTCGCTGAAGGTGCCGGCCCCGCCTTCGCCGAAGCTGTAGTTGCTTTCGGGGTTCAGGTCGCCGCGGCGCGTCAGCGCGGCAAGGTCCCGGCGCCGAGGGCGGACGGCTTTGCCTCGCTCGAGCAGCGTGGAGCGGATGCCGCGCTGGGCGAGCTCCCAGGCGCAGAAGAGCCCCGTGGGCCCGGCGCCCACGATGAGCACCTCCGGGGCGCCGGTGAGCGTCGGGAGCGCCGGCGGGGCGCTAGGGCGTGGCGCCAGGCCTTCGCCGAGGTCGAGCTCGACGCGCGCGGCGATGCGCACGCGGCCACGCCGCGCATCGACGCTCCGGCGCAGCAGGCGCAGGCCTCGTACGTCGCGGAGAGGCACGGCGGCCTCCCGCGCGGCCGCGGCGCGGAGCCCGGGCTCGTCGAGGAGCAGGTCCGGATGCACGACGAGGTCGACGATCACCTGCGGGTCATAGGCCGGCTCCGGCCACGCGGCACGGTTGGAACGCCGGGCGGGCCGTGGCATGACCCGGGCCATGGCCGACTACGTCTTCTCCATGCAGGGCCTGACCAAGGTCCACCCGCCGGACAAGAAGATCATCGAGGACCTCTATCTCTCGTTCCTTCCGGACGCGAAGATCGGGATCATCGGCGTCAACGGCACGGGCAAGTCCACGATCCTCCGCATCATGGCCGGCGAGGACACGAACTTCACCGGCGAGACCTGGCTCCGGCCGGGCATCAAGGTCGGCTACCTGCCCCAGGAGCCGGACCTCGGCGACGCCAAGACCGTGAAGGAGGCCGTGGAGGCCGCGGTGAAGCCGATCCGTGACCTCATGAAGGCCTGGGACGAGGTGAACGCGGGCTTCGCGGACCCGGACGCGGACATGGACAAGCTCATGGAGCGCCAGGGCAAGCTCCAGGACCAGATCGACGCCGTCGACGGCTGGAACCTCGACCACACGCTCGAGCTCGCCATGGACGCCTTGCGCCTCCCGCCGGCGGACGCGGACCCGGCGACGCTCTCCGGCGGTGAGAAGCGCCGCGTAGCGCTCTGCCGCTTGCTCCTCGAGAAGCCCGAGATCCTGCTCCTCGACGAGCCCACCAACCACCTCGACGCCGAGTCCGTGGCGTGGCTCCAGGGGCACCTTCAGCAGTACAAGGGCTGCGTCATCCTGGTCACGCACGATCGCTACTTCCTCGACAACATCGTCGACTGGATCCTCGAGCTCGACCGGGGCCGGGCCTTCCCCTTCAAGGGCAACTACTCCGAGTGGCTCGAGGACAAGCAGAAGCGGCTGGCCCAGGAGGAGAAGACCGAGTCGGCCCGGCAGCGGAAGATCAGGCAAGAGCTCGAGTGGGTGCGTGCCTCACCCAAGGCCCGGCAAGCCAAGAGCAAGGCGCGCATTCAGGCCTTCGACACGCTGGTGGCCGAGAGCGGCAACAAGCAGCGGGACCCCAACGAGGTGCGCATCCCGCCGGGGCCGCGTCTCGGCCAGAAGGTCATCGAGGTGGAGGGCGTCACGAAGGGCTTCGGCGACAAGCTCCTCATGGAGAACCTCGACCTGCGCGTGCCCCCGGGCGCCATCGTGGGCATCGTCGGGCCCAACGGCGCGGGCAAGACCACCTTCTTCCGCATGGTCGTCGGCGAAGAGACGCCGGACTCGGGCGACCTGGTCGTCGGCGAGACCGTGAAGCTCAGCTACGTCGACCAGAGCCGCGACGACCTCGACGGGGACAAGACCGTCTACCAGGAGATCAGCGAGGGTGCGGACGAGGTCGACGTGGGCGACCGTCTCGTCAACGCCCGCGCCTACTGCGGCTGGTTCAACTTCAAGGGCTCGGACCAGCAGAAGCTCGTCAAGAACCTCTCCGGCGGCGAACGGAACCGCGTGCACCTCGCCAAGCTCCTCAAGAGCGGCGGCAACGTGCTGCTCCTCGATGAGCCGACCAACGACCTGGACGTGGAGACGCTGCGCAGCCTCGAGGGGGCGCTCCTCGAGTACCCGGGCTGCGTGCTGATCATCAGCCATGATCGCTGGTACCTCGACCGCATCTGCACGCACATCCTCGGCTTCGAAGGCGACAGCCAGGTCGTCTTCTTCGAGGGGGGCTACTCGGACTACGCCGCCGACAAGAAGAAGCGCCTCGGCGACGACGCCGAGGTCCCGCGGCGCATCAAGTACCGCAAGCTGACCCGCTGAGGGAGCGGCCCGGGTCCCGCTGGCACGGGCGCTGCAATCCCTCGGGGTGTGCAGGGACCGACCCACCCCCATGTCCTAGGAAAGCAGCGTGATTCCGCGCTGGATGGTGCCGTGGGGCGCCAAACCCGGCTCCGTGCGGGCGGCGCGCGCGTCAAGCGCCTGGCGCTCGCGGCGCCGGCCACGTCGGTCCTCTGGCGGGAGACGCGCTGATGGATATCGGAACCGTCATCGGCATGGTCCTGGGCTTCGGCCTGGTGATCGGGTCGATCCTCCTGGGCGGGAGCATCTCGTCCTTCATCGACCCGCCCTCGTTGCTCATCGTGTTCGGCGGCACCATCGCGGCGGCGCTGACCGCCGAGAAGATGGCGAACGTCACCGGCGCCGTGAAGATCGCGGGCAACGCCTTCCGGAAGCCCGCCGGCGACGCGACGGAGACCATCCAGGTCATCCTGAAGCTCTCGAACATCGCGCGCCGGGAAGGCGTGCTCGCCCTCGAGAACCAGCAGATCGACGACGAGTTCCTCGCCAAGGGCATCCGCATGGCCGTGGACGGCATCCCGGAAGAGGAGATCAAGGCCACGCTCAGCGCCGAGCTCTACTCCATGGGGAAGCGCCACGCGCGCGGACAGGCGCTCTTCAAGTTCATGGCGGCCACGGCGCCGTCCATGGGCATGATCGGAACGCTCATTGGCCTGGTGCAGATGCTCCAGAACCTGAGCGACCCGAGCTCCATCGGCCCGGCCATGGCCGTCGCGCTTCTGACCACCATGTACGGCGCGGTTCTCGCCTTCATGGTCTTCGGCCCCATCGCCGAGAAGCTCGACCGCTATGGCACGGAAGAAGGCGCGAACATGGCCGTCGTCGTCGAAGGCGTGGACGCCATCGTGAAGGGTCAGAACGCCATGGTCATCAAGGAGAAGCTCCAGGCGCGCCTCGCGCCGAACGAGCGCGACGCCAGCGGCGGCGAGGAGTGAGGCGCCATGGCCGATGACGACTGCGTCTGCGAGGAGGGCGCCCCGGCCTGGATGGCCACCTTCTCGGACCTCGCCACGCTCCTGCTCACCTTCTTCGTGCTGCTCCTGAGCTTCGCGGAGCTCAACGTGCAGGAGTTCAAGGAGATGCTCGGTTCGGTCAAGGAGGCCTTCGGCGTGAGCACGCAGGAGCAGGGCCTCCACTCGTCCTTCACCAACACGCCCATCGTGCTCAGCCAGACGCAGAGCTGGCCCGAGGGGGCCGAAGAGCAGCGCGAGAAGGAGGACGACGCTCTCGAAGAGCTCGAGAAGCTCATCGAGGAGAACGAGCTCGAGGACGCCGTCGAGATCGAGGCGGACACCGGCGGCGTCATCATCCGCATCCGCGAGCAGCTCCTCTTCCCCTCCGGCTCGGCGGACCTGAACCTCGGCCGCGCGGGCGAGGTGCTGGGCAAGGTGGCGGACCTCGGCGACGTCTTCGAGCGCGAGATCAGCATCGAAGGCCACACGGACGACCGGCCCATCGCGAACGCGCGCTTCCCCTCGAACTGGGAGCTCAGCTCGGCGCGGGCGACGAGTGTGCTTCGCTATTTTCTTGGCGAGACGGGCATCGACCGCGGCCGGCTTCGTGTGTCCGGCTACGCCGACACGCACCCCGTGGCGCCCAACGACAGCGATGCGGGTCGCGCGCGCAACCGGCGCGTCGAGTTCCGCTTCCACCGAACGCTCGCGGCCCAGCAGGCTATCGAGGGCGATGACGCTTCGGGTCAGGCGGCGCGCGAGGCCGACGCCGTACGCGGCGTCGAGGATGTCGGCACCGTGGCCGAGGAAGGAGCGACGCCGTGATTCGCTTCGGCAAGGGTCGGGACCGACCCTCGAGTAGGGGTGGCGACGACGGGGGCAGCGCCGTGAACGGCGACCTCCAGAACGCGCTTTGCCACGCGCTCGAGCTGCTGGAGCGTGCCGGTCGCGCGTCTGGCGCGAGCGACGAGTTCCGCCGTGAAGTTCGCCGCGCGCAGGGCCAGGCCGAGCGCGCGCAGGGGGAGGTCGAGCTCGAAACGGCGGCCCTGGCCGTGCAGGAGCTCCGCTGGCCGGTGGAGATCGGCACGGACGAGGAGCCGAGCCAAGCCGAGCCCTTCGTGGACGCAGCGATTCCCGTGGCCCGGGCCCTCGGCCTGGCGGGCATGGACGACGGGCTCCGGCGGCTGCGGGACGCCACGGCGCGGGCCGAGGAGGCCGGAGACACCATCACCGTCTTCCGCCAGGAGATGGAGCGCGTCGCCCACGGCGTGGTGTTTCTGCGCCAGACGGCGGATGTGCTCCGCCTCGGCGTCAGCGAGCTGGTCGACATTCTCGGCGAGCTGGCCGCGGACGAGCCGGCGGCGCAGCTTCGCCTGCAGAAGGTGCGGCAGCGCATCGAAAAGGCCGCGGACCTCCGCGAGCTCGAGCAGCTCCGGGAGACGCTGGTGCGCGAGGCCTCGGCGCTCGTCGAGGAGGCCCAGGCCCGCGGCGTGCGCGCCGAGGAGGCGCGCACGCTCATGCGCGTGCACGAATCCCACGCCAAGGTGCTCGAGTTGGCGCTGAAGGATGCGACGACCATGGCGAGCACGGACGCGCTCACGGGCCTCGGCAACCGGCGCGCCGTCGACCGCTTCGTGAAGCGGCACAAGCTCAGCCACGACGCCGTCGGAGTCGTCGCCCTGGACATCGACCACTTCAAGCAGGTCAACGACACGCATGGCCACGACGCCGGCGACATGGTGCTGCGCCACGTGGCCGAGACGCTTCGCCAGGAGCTCCGCGGAAACGACCACGCCTACCGCGTGGGCGGCGAGGAATTCCTCGTGGTGCTCTCCGGGACGGACCGCGAAGGCGCCGCGGCCACGGCCGAACGTCTCCGGGAACAGGTCGAACGCCAGCTCCTGCGCATCGAAGGCGCGACGCTCAAGGTCACCGTGAGCGCTGGCGTCGCGCTCTGGGGCGGCGGGACGAGCTTCCAGCGGGCCAGCAAGGCCGCCGACGTCGCCCTCTACGAAGCCAAGCGTGGCGGCCGCAACCGCGTGGTCACCGCGGCTTGAGCGCGTTCAATCGGCCTCGGCGCAGGCGACCTCCCATAGCCGCACCGCGCCCGGGCGGGCGTGGGCGATGAGTGCCCGGATGCCGTCGTAGGCGAAGGTCGCCCCCGGCGCCCGGGCCCCGAGGCCCACGTCATCGACGCGATGCCCGCGCAGGTCCCGGCGCACGAAACGCGTGTCCCGGTCGCCCTCGCGAAGCAGCCCATGAAGGACCCCGTCGAAGGGTCGGGGCAGGTCCGTGAAGACCGGGCGCTGGTCCTCCGGGGGCGACGCCTCCGGAGCCAGCTCGCCGAGCGTGCCGTCCGGTCGCATGAAGGCCTGCCGGCGCTCGCTGGCGAGCACCACGAGCCCATCGGGGCGCCGCGCGATGGCGTGGGCGAGGCGCCCGATGTCCTCCGTGAAGACCGCCGGCCGAAAGTCGAAGGCCATGAACCAGCGCGGGTCCTCTTGCGTCATGCCGTCCACGTCGCGCTGCTGAGCGAGGCGCACGCGCCCGAAGAAGGCGAGGCCGAGGGGGCTGCGTTCGATGATCAGGTTGCCCACGTCGCTGGCCTCCGGGCGCAGCGTCCAGCCGCCGCGAGCTGCGGCCTCGAGGACCGGCAGCGGCGGGGCGAGCGGTCGATCCACGGGCGCGTGAATGCGCGGCATCCCGTCCGGGGCCAGGGAGAAGCGCCGGAGCAGCATGCGCGGGCCCTTGGCCGTCGTCTGGCGCCCGAGGGCGAGGTACACGTCGTCGTAGGCCGACCCGGGGCTCGTGGCTTCGAGGGACTCGAGCGCGCAGCCGTAGGATGCGGCCGCCGCGGACTCCTCCGGGCCCCGCGGCGCTCCGCCGTCTTCGGCGAGGGCGCGTGCGTGCACGCAGAGCCGGAGGCTGCCCTCGCAGCGGGCGCAACTCACGTGCAGCAGGCCCCCACGGAGTGCCGCGAGCGCGTGGCCGTCGAAGTCCGGAACGGGCATGCGAAGCGGCGGCCCGTCGGCGCCGATGCCCCGGAGGCGCTGGAGCACGAGCGCTCGCCCCTCGCGCCAGGCCACGGCCGCCGTGTCCGCGAGAAAGTCGACGCGGAGGTCCTCGGCCTCCCCCTCGGTCGCGAGCGTGCCGTGCCGGATGAGCTGGCAGCGCTCCACCCGCGCCGGCCCCTCGAAGACCGGGTCCTCCCCCGGTCGCGGCTCCGCCGGCGCCTCCGGCTCTTCGCCGCAAGCGACGAGCAGCACCGCGAGGACAAGCCCGGCGGCGCGCGGGACCGTGCCCCGGACGAAGGGGACGTTGACGGCGCGGGCCCGGGTCCCGACGCTCCGTCCATGCGCCTCTTCGCCTCGCTCCTCGCGCTCGCCGTGGCCGCACCGGCCGCCGCGCAAGACCTCGTGCTCGAGGGCACGCTGCCGGCGGGCCCGGAGCGCTTCGCCTTCGTCCCCTTCGAGGTGCCGGCGGGAACCCGTGAGATCGTGTTCACGCATGGTCAGGTCCTGGACGAGAACATCGTCGATTTCGGCCTGAACGGTCCGGACCCGGAGGCCTTGAGCCCCTCGGCCTTTCGCGGCTGGAGCGGGAGCAACGGCGACGTCACGCAGATCACCGGTGAGGCGGCGACGCCCGGCTACCTCCCGGGGCCCCTCGCCGGGAGCTGGGAGCTCGTGCTCGGCGCCGCCAAGGTCGACGTCGCGCCGGCGCCCTATCGCGTGGAGCTCACCTTCCGGGACGCGGGCGCCGTCGCGGCCTGCGCGGCGGATGAAGCCTGCGTCACGCTGCCGCCGGATCCGGACCGCGGCCCCTACGTGCCACCGGCGCCGCTGCGCGAGGGGCCGGGCTGGTACGCCGGCGATTTTCACGTGCACTCGGTGCACTCCGGCGACGCCACGCCGACGCTCGACGAGCTCGCCGATGCGGCGGCCTCCATCGGCCTCGATTGGGTCGAGGTCAGCGAGCACAACACGACGAGCCATCTCACCGTGCTCTCAGCGGTGCAGGCCCGGCATGGAGACCTGCTGCTCCTGCCGGGAATCGAGTGGACCACCTACACGGGTCACGGAAACGCCATCGGCCTGCGGCGCTTCGTCGATCACAAGCTCGGAAGCCGCGGCGTGAGCCTGGAGGCGAGCGTCGCTGAGATCCGCGCCACCGGCGCCCTCTTCGCGCCCGTGCACCCGCTCATCGGAATCGGGGACCTCTGCATCGGCTGCGATTGGGACCTGAGCGTCGACCGGAGCCTCGTCGACGCCCTCGAGGTCATCAACGGCGACATCGACGGGACCGGCCGGGCCCGCCTCGAGGCCAACCTCGCCCTCTGGGACAGCTGGTGCGACGAAGGCCGGCACGTGGTGGCCATCGGTGGCTCGGACAGCCACCGGGGCCTCGAGCGCCGGCCCACGGCGTCGCCGCTCGGCGAACCGACGACGCTGGTCCAGGCCGCGTCGCTCTCCGTCGACGCGCTGCTGAACGGCCTTCGCGCCGGCCGGACCGTCGTGAAGCTCGGCGGCCCGGACGAGGCCATGGTCGAGCTGGAGGTCCTCGCGCCGGCCGTGCGTGACGGCGACACCGTGACCGCCCCAGAAGCCTCCTTCGTCGTGACCGTGACCGCCGGCGGCGGCGAGGCGGTGCCCGATGCGCTCTCCCTCGTGGTGGACGGGGCGGAGCGACGCCGCGAGGCCATCGCGTCCCTTCCCTTCGAGACGCGCATCACGCTCGAAGCGCCTGCGACCGGCGAGACGCGGCTCCGCGCCGAGGTGTGGTCCGGAGACCTCCGCCGGAGCCTCACCTCGCACCTCTGGCTGGCCCGCCCGGCCGCCACCCCCGGCGAAGACATGGGCGACGCCGGCGGGGAGCGTGGCGGCGGGGGCTGCGCCGTGGGCGGGGCGCCGGGGACCGTGCTCGTCGCCCTGCTCGCGCTGGCCAGGCGCCGGAAGAGGCGAAACCCCCCGCGCCCGTGGCATGGTCCCGTCGATGAGCGGTGATGGAGTCGATACGGGCGATGCGGCGCTGGCCGGCACGCGCCTTTCCCAGGCCGACGGGCAGGCGCTCGCCCCGGGCGTCGTGCTCAACGGCACCTACGCGCTCGAGGCCCTCCTCGGCAAAGGCGGCATGGGGGAGGTCTGGAAGGCGCGGCACCTGCGCCTTCCGAAGTCCGTGGCCATCAAGGTGCTCCTGCCCTCCATGGGCGGGAGCGGCGAGATCATCGCGCGCTTCCAGCGCGAGGCGGAGATCGGGGCGCGGCTGGCGCACCCGAACATCGTGCACGTCTTCGACTTCGATGCGCTCCCCGATGGCCGGAAGTACATCGCCATGGATTACCTCGAGGGCGAGCCCCTCGCGGACCGCATGGAACGCGGACGCATCGCCTTCGGGGAGACCCTGGCCATCCTGACGCAGGCCACGAGCGGCTTGCGCGTCGCCCACGAGGCCGGCGTGGTCCATCGGGACCTCAAGCCGGACAACCTCTTCCTCGTTCACGAGCCGAACGAGAAGCCACCCTTCCGGGTGAAGATCCTCGACTTCGGCATCTCCAAGATCCAGACGACGAACGTCGCGCGCACCCGCGACATGGCCGTCATGGGGACGCCTGGCTACATGGCGCCGGAGCAGGCCATGGGGAAGACCAAGGAGCTCGGACCCGAGGCGGACCAGTTCGCGCTGGCCACCATGGCCTACGAGATGCTCACGGGACGCGTCGCCTTCACGGGGCAGACCGTGGCCGAGGTGGTGCTCAAGGTGGTCCAGGAGACGCCCATGCCCGTCCGCCAGGTGGTGCCAGACGTGCCCGCGGCCGCGGCCGCGGCCGTCGCGCGGGGCATGTCCAAGGATCCGGCGCAGCGCTTTCCGGACGTCGCGAGCTTCATGGCGGCCTTCCGCGGGGAGGGGGCCGTGGACGCGAGCGCGAGCGCGCCGACCATGGCCGCCGTGGGCTTGCCACCGAGCCCCCTCGCGGCGCCCGCACCGGCCGCCGTGCCTGCTCACGCCAACGCCGCCGCCGGCACCGCGGCGACGGGGCTCGCGACGCCCGCCGGGGTGGCCCCGGTGGCCGCCGCGGCTTCCGTGCCCGCCGCGGCTCCGGCCTCCGGCGGTGGCGGACTGCTCAAGGGCGCGGCAGTGGGCCTCCTGGTCGCGGCGCTCGCCGGCGGCGCCTACGTGGCGACGCGGCCCTCGGACGACCCCGGCGCCGTCGGGACCGGAGGCGAGCGCGAAACGGGCGGGCCCGCGACGGGCACGACCGAGCAGGCGTCCATGGAAGCGCAAACCGCCGACGCGACGCCGACCATGGAGGAGGCGACGGGCAACGGCGCCGCGGACCCGGACGCGGCGGGCGACGACACGGACGAGAGCGCCATGACGACCACCACCGCGGGAGCGGCGCTGGACACGGCCGCGATGGACACCGCCGCGATGGACACGGCGGCGATGGACACCGCCGCGATGGCAGGCACCATGCGCGGAATTCCGCCCGAGGCGCAGGCCCTGCTCGACCAGGCGAACGCGGCGCTGCGCGCCGGCAATGGACGTCAGGCCGGGCAGCTCGCCGAGCGCTCCTACGGCGTTCATCGCAGCCGGCAGGCGCAGGAGCTCATGGCCAAGGCGGCCTGCCACGAGCGCAACATCGGCCTCGTGACCGCGCGCATGCGACCGCTTTCACGTTCCGCGCGCCGACGGGTCGCGAACTACTGCCAGCGCTTCGGCCTAAACCCCGCGCCCTGAAACGCATGCAGCCCGCGCGCCGGGGCGCACGGGCTGCATCGCGGGGGTTCTGCCGCTCCGCTCAGTAGTCGTCGCAGGGAAGCTCGAAGCGCTGGCCGAGGTAGACGCCCAGCTCCGTGTAGATGAGCCGAAGGTTCTCTTCGACGGGAATGGGCCGGAGCTCCTGGCGCCGGCGCCCCTCGATCCACTGCGCTTCCGAGCGGTCGCCTTCGACGATGAGCCGGAAGTCGCCGCGCGCTGTCGAGAAGACCTCGCCCTCCGAGTCCGAGGCGACGTCGCGCATCTGAAGCTGCCGAAGCGCGCCGCGCGGTCCGCGGTACACGCGGAAGTCCCGAGAGGTCTCTTCCGTGTTGCCCGTGTCCACGTAGAGATAGGTGCCGCGCCGGTCCCGGGCGAGGGCGTAGGGGCGCCGGGTGACCGGCGAAGGCGCGGTCTCCGCGCTGGCCAACAGGCTCGCGCCCTCGCCCTCGCTCATCAGCGACCACTCCGTCGTCCGCTCGCCGCAGAGCAGGCTGCAGGTGCCGGCCTCCCGGTCCACCTCGACCCGGGACCAGAGACGCAGGTCCGCGCCCCGAAAGTCCGAGTTGTTCGTCGGCGCCCACTGGCGCGGGTCGAAGAACCAGCCGTCGCTCATGTAGCGGCTCTGCGTCGTCGTCGTGAGGCGCTCGCGGCTTCCGTAGCCGATGGCCGGGTCCGCGCCGAGGGCGCTCGGCATGACGGCCAGCACCTTGTCGTCCTTGCTGCACACGGCCGTGCGCGCGTAGAGGACCTCCTGGGCGAGCGTGGCGCCGCTCGGGCCTTCCATGGCGAGCAGGCCCTCGCGGACCTTCTGCTGAAGGTTCGAGGTCTGCGCCGTCGTGAAGGCGAGGGTGCCGCCATCGACGCGGAGACCCCATTCCTCCCCGTAGGTGCAGGTCACACGCTGCACGTTGGCCTGCACGAAGGCCTGCACGGGCTGGTCCCGGCACACGGAGGTCATGCCGTCGAGCACGGCGCCGCAGTAGCTGGAGATGGACAGCTCCTGGAAGGTGGCGTCGTCGATGGAGGCGAAGTCCACGGAGACCTCCGGCGTCGTCCCGCAGGCCTCGCTGACGTCCTCGAGGTCCCCGGCGAGCTCCTCGTTGACCCGGGCCTCGGCGGCCTCTCGGTCGAAGTCCTGCACGGCGGCGAGCGTGCCGTCGTTGCGCTGCTCCCAGTGCGAGGCGTGCAGCGCCGCCGCATCGAGGGCGGCGGAGGCCTCCTCGTCCCAGGTGAGCGTGAGCCCGTCGCGCGGAAGCCCCGGTGAGTAGAGCGTCCAGCGCGGCGTCGTGCTCCGCCGGTTCACCTCGCGGTGCACGGGGAAGAAGCCGCGGCCGTCCCAGCGCGTCTCGTAGGTCGTGCGGTCGCCATTGACGTTGACCGTGGCGCCGAAGGTGTAGCCGGCCCGTTCCGTGCGCGCGCCTTCGATGCGCACGTAGGCTTCGCTCTCGCCGTACTCGGCGATCTCGACCCGTTCGCCTTCGGGCCCAACGAGCACGAGGGTCTTCGTGAAGCTCGGCACCGGCGGCGGCGGCGTCGTCGAGCGTCCGGTTCCGCCCCCGCAAGCGAGGGCGGCGGCGAGCGCCATCAGGAGGAGTGGTGCGCCGAGGCGGCGCGCGGAGGGAGTCTCAGGAGTCATGCGCGGCGTCATACGCGCGAGGCTAACCGGTCTTTCCCCCGTGTTTCCAAAGAGCGGAGCCTGGCGCCTGGGATCGACGCCTCGGAGCGGCGCGGGGCGCCTCAGTCCCAGCGGTCCGGTTCGTCGAGGTCGTAGGGGCGCTCGAGGCCCACGACGCGCGCGCGTCCACCGCCGGGGGTGATCAGGTGAACGCGGAGCGGCCGCGCCTGCCGGTCGTCCGGGCTGAAGAGGCCGGCCACGTCGACGATGAGATAGGCCGGCTCCTCCGGCGTGGCGTCCGGCGCCTCGGGCAGCCCCACGCAGACCCGGTCCGGGAGCACGCGGGTCATGCGGCCCGTCGGCCGGGACCGGAGCCGGCGTGCGCCGCGGAGCTCCCAGGCCCGGCTCCAGTAGGGGCGGTCTTCCCCAGCGATGAGCTCCGCCGTGACCGCGAGGTCCTTGAGGCAAAGCTCCGGGCCCTCGGGCCCGTCCCGGAGCGTCGGCCAGGTCAGCGGCGAGACCCGCGTCAGGTAGCGCTCGAGGATCTTCATGCGCCGGCCGCGGAGGATGCGCACCAGGTCCTGCGCCGCGAAGTCGTTGTCCATCTGCGCGGCCTCGACGAGCGCCGGCAGGTCCGTGTCCGGATCGAAGAGCGCGACCTGCCGCGCCATCCACGCCTTGTCGCGCTCCGTCGCCCGGAGGTGCGCCGGGTTCGGGTAGCCCGCCTTCCAGTCGTCGGGCTCGAAGGTCTCCACGTCGAAGTAGCCCCACACGGGCCCCGTCGGTCCGAGCTGGGAGCGGTAGTAAGCCCGGGGCATGAGGCCGAGCGTCACGAAGTCGCCGGCCACGTGGTAAAGGTTAAAGTACCCGCTCGGTCCGAGGCGCCGGCTGATGCCGTCCCGGGCCCAGAGGCTCCCGAAGGTGTCGCCGAAGTCCACGTAGTTGTGGCGCACGTAGCCGAGGCCTTCGTCGCCCACGGGCATCCACATGTTGAGCGAGTTCTGCTCGCGCGTGTCGAAGTGGTGCGTCCAGGCGGCGATGACGCGCGTGCCGCGCAGGTCCCGGCGCTCCTGGTGCGGGATGGCGTCGTTCGGGTCGTCCCGGCGCCGGCCCTCGTAGCGGAAGGGGCCGATGGGGCGGCCGGGCAGAAAGAGGCTGGTCAGCCCGCGGTAGGAGCCGTCGGCGCGCGTGCCCGCGGCTTCGAGCGATCCTGCGAAGAGCTCCCAGGTGAGCGGGACGTCCTCGCCGTCGATCTCCACCGTGCCCTCGGGGTCGATCTCGAAGGACTCGAGGGTCACGTTCACCACACGGTTGCACGGCGTCGAGAAGCCCGTGGCCCAGTAGATTCGCGAGCTCACGACGTCGCCCGTGGACGAGCGCTCCGGCTGGCGCTCGCGGTCGAACTTCATGAGGTACTTCCGCCCGTCCGCGTCCTTGACGAAGAAGCCCGGCGTCGCGCCGTTGGGCTTCACGTCGACCACGATGAAGGGCGGGCGAAGGGGCGGCGCGTCGTAGCAAGGCCCGCGAACGATCTCTGCCGTCGTCAGGTCGCGGACCGAGAGGCGCGGCGTGTACCAGGCCGACGCCGGCGCTTCGTCGAAGGCGTTGACCCCGAGCGCCTCCTCCGCGATGTCCGCGCGGAAGGCCTGGGAGAGGGGCCGAAAGACCATCTGGTCGGCGCCGTCCCAAAGGAGGCCCGAGTAGTACTCCTCCGGCTGGGGCGAGAAGGGCCGGAAGTCGCCTTCGTCGACCCAATCCGGCTCCTGGTCCGGGAAGCGCCGAATGGCGCCTGCGCAGCCGGCGAGGGAGGCCGCGAGCAGCAGCGCCAGCGCGCCCGGGAAGTCGAAGCGAAGCATCAGAAGTACCGCGTCCCGCCGAGGAAGAACCGGAAGCCCTGCAGGTCGAAACCGTCGTCGAAGGTCGACGTGCCGAGACCGAAGAGGATCTTGAAGGCGACGCGGTCGTACTCCTCGAACTGGATGCCCATGTCGAAGTTCATGCGGAGGTTGCCGAGCGTGAAGTTCGTGAATCGGCCGTCGTAGGCGTTGCCCACGGCCACCTGGAGGTTGCCGCGGAGCAGAATCCAGATGGGCCAGGTGTACTCGAGGCTGAGCGCGGCCAGGCTCTCGCCGACGAGGAAGCGCGGCCGGAAGCCCGGGAGCGGGCCCGTGCCGCCGAGGTCCGGCAGGAGCGTGAAGGGGACCTCCCCGTTCAGCGCTTCGGCGACGCGGGCGCTCACGCTCAAGGCGAGCACGTGGTCGATGCCGGAGACGTCCACGTAGCCCGTGAGGGCGCCGCCGTACTCCACCCAGAGCTGCTCCGCGGCGCCGCCGCGAAGCGAGTAGTTGAGCGAGGCGAGACCGTCGATGCGGAAGTCCAGGCGGCCGCGCGCAGCCGGTCCCCAGAGCTCCGGGTCCGGGAGCTCCTCGAGCTCTTGCCGGGGCCGGTGCGAATCGAGCACGAAGCGGAGCTCCGTGCCGTGAATGGCGTAGCCGCGGACGCCGTCCGGGTCGTCGGGATCGGGAAAGGCCGGCGGCAGCGTGAGCTGCGGACCGTCCGGGTCTTGGGCGAGCTGCTCCTGACGCTCTCGAATGGACGGCCCGAGGCCCCGGCGCCCCTGAATGGCCTCCAGGTCCCCGTAGGCGGCCTGGTCGAGGCGCGTGCTCACGGAGAAGGAGCTGTCGCGCCAGCCCTCGGCGCGGAGCGTGACGTGCCCGACGTTCTGCCGGATGGCGAAGCGCGACTCGAAGACCTCGTCGACGTCGCCCCCGAGGCCGAAGAAGAACTGGTCGGCGCGGTTCAGAAAGCGGTAGCCGAGGGAGAGGGACCAGCCGTTGCCGCCGTAGGTGTCGTTGAAGGCGAAGGCGTGAAAGGGCGGATCGAAGCCGGCCGTCGTGTAGGAGATGCCGATCTTGTTGCCGTCGATGCCGAGCGCGTCCTGGTAGCGAAAGATGGCGCCCAGGTTCGCGCGCAGGCCGAAGTCGAAGTTGAAGGTCGGGACCAGCAGGAACTCGTCGTTGGGGCCGAAGTGGAGCACGGCGTTGGCCTTGCTGATCAGGTCTTCCCGCTCGATGGCCGTCACCGCGTAGGTCAGCGGCCGGCGAAGCACGTACTCGGCGACGAAATAGGCGGGCGCGAGGAGGATCCGGAGCGGCCACATCGCGTGGTAGACGCGCCGCGTGGGCCCGCCGCGGCCGTCGAGATCCGGCACGGGCCGGCGATCCTCGACGTCCACGGGCTCCGGCGGCTCGCGGAGGCTCTCGTAGGTGACCTCGTCCGTGTCCGTGGCCCGTTCGGTCTCGGCCGCGTCTTCGTCTCCGCGAAGGAGCCCGGCGGTGCCGCGGGTCTGCTGCGCATGCGCGGCGGACGTGGCGGCCATGCAGAGCAGGAGCGCCAGGAGCGTTCGGGCAAAGGAGAGCATCACGCGTGCGCCATGTTGCCCGAGGCGCCCGCGCGTTTCGTCATAAAAATCGAAGCGCACGGCGCGCACCGGCGAGGACACATTCATGCACCGGGCGTCAGGCGCGAGTTCTCACGCGAAATCGACCACTTGCACCCTCAAGACGGAGACGCATCGTCCGTACCCCCGTCTCGTGCCCGAGCATATCCTCATCGTCGAAGACGACCGCACGCTGCAAAGCGCGCTCAGCCGCTATCTGAAGAAGCACGGCTGCGTCGTCGAGACCGTCTCGTCCTGCGCGGAAGCGACCAAGCGGGTCAAGGCCGGGGGCCTGGACCTCGTGCTCTGCGACGTGACCCTGCCGGACGGGCACTGCTTCGCCATCCTCGACGTGGCCTGCGAGCTCGCCGAGCCGCCGGGCGTGGTCGTGATGACCGCGGACGAGCGCATCGACCATCCCATCGCGGCCATGCAGCGTGGGGCCACGGACTTTCTCCTCAAGCCTTTCAGCTTCGAGGCCCTCGACCGGGCTCTCAGCCGCGCCGTGCGCATCGCGGGCCGTCGCCGCGGTGAAGCCACGCCGCCCATCGGCCAGTCGCGGCCGCGCCCGGCCCTCGGGAGCTGGCGCGAGCGCTTCGCCCCGGAGATCGTCGGCGAGAGCAAGGCGCTCACGGCGTGCTTCCGCGTCATCGAGCGTAGCGCCGACACGGACTGCACGGTGCTCGTCACCGGCGAGAGCGGCACGGGCAAGGAGCTCGTGGCCCGCACGGTGCACCGGGCCTCCACGCGGGCCAAGGGGCCCTTCGTGACGCTCAACTGCGCTGCGATTCCAGAAAACCTCCTCGAGAGCGAGCTCTTCGGCCACGTCCGCGGCGCCTTCACCGGCGCCGCCACGAGCCGCGACGGCGCCTTCGTCGCCGCGGATGGCGGCACGCTCTTCCTCGACGAGATCGGCGAGATGCCCGTGGCCATGCAGGCCAAGCTCCTCCGCGCGCTCCAGGAGCGCGAGGTGACGCCCGTCGGCGACCACAAGGTCCGCAAGGTCGACGTGCGCATCGTCGCCGCGACGAACCGGGACCTCGACGAGGCCGTGACCAAGGGCGAGTTCCGCGAGGACCTCCTCTACCGCCTCGACGTGATTCCCGTGGAGCTTCCGCCGCTCCGCGAGCGCCGTGGCGACGTCACGCTGCTCCTGGAGGCCTTCGTGGCCGAGCTCAACGTCACGCGGAAGCGGGCCATCGACGGCTTCACGGACGAGGCCCTCGCCGCGCTCCAGGGCTACGAATGGCCCGGCAACGTCCGCCAGCTCCGCAACGTCGTCGAGCGCATGGTCGTGCTCAAGGGCGAGGGGCGCCTCGGCCTCGAGGACCTGCCCAGCAAGGTTCGGGCGGACGCCGGCGGCAGCGCCGCGCTCCTCACGGACGGCCCGGCGCTCCCCGACGCCGGCCTCGACCTCCGCGACGCCGTGGAGCAGTTCGAGAACACGCTCATTCTCCAGGCCCTCGAGCGTACGGGCTGGAACAAGAACCAAGCCGCGTCGATCCTTCGAATGAACCGAACGACGTTGGTGGAAAAGCTGAAGAAGAAGAAGCTCAACAAGCCCGTGGCCCTGGCGGGCTGAAGGGCCGGCGCCCAGCGGCGTCGTCTTCGCACGACGTCCATCGACGGCGACCCGTGTTGGCGCTACTTTCGCCCGCATGCTTCGCGACGCTCGACTTCTCGCTCTCGGCGCACTTCTCGCTCTCGGCTGCGGCGATGACGCCGCGCCGGCCGAGGAACCGGACATGGCCACGGCCGACACGGGCACGCCGGACGCGGGCCCGCCGGACCTGGGCCCGGAGATCGCTCCGATTTGCGAAGAGCTCGGGCTCACGCCCATGGCCTTCCAGGCCGGCACCGGGGATCTCTTCGGCGACGTCGCGGGCGACTTCCGCGTCACGGAGCTCGACGGGAGCCGCTGGAGCTTCGAGGAGAACTTCACCGGCTGCGAGAACATGGTGTTCCTCACCTACTTCCCGGGCCTCGAGGCGTCGGACGAGCTCTGGCCGTCGGAGATCATTCTCGATCCCTTCATCGAGACGCCGCTCAACACGCACTACTTCTTCATCACGAACATCGGGACCGAGGGAGCCCGCGTCGGTCGGCTGCGCTCCGTCGAGCGCTCGCTGACCACCTCCCTCGACTTCCTGAACATCCAGGGCGAGGCGCGCGAGCGTCAGCTGGCGCGCTTCCACCTCGTGGCGGACCAGCTCGAGTCCGTGGAAGGCAGCGTCGGGCAGTTCGCGCGAAGCTACCTCGCCTACATGGAGAGCCCGGCGGCGCGCGTGAACATCGGCGACCGCAACGGCGACGGGGAAGACGACTTCACGGGGGCGCCGCTGCCCTTCGCCTTCGGCATCGACCGGGACCAGCGCTGGGACCCGGTGGGTAGCTTGAGCACGCGCGTCGGCGGACCGCAGGCCCTCCGCATGGCGAGCTTCGCCGCGGATTTCTACGACGCGAAGGCCGCCATGCGTGAGCGCGTGGCCTCGGAGGACGCGGCGGGCGCCCGGGTCGTTCCCCTCGTGGACGAGGACGTCACCGAGCGCGTCTTCACGCGCACGGTGACGCTGCCGGACCTCGCGGGGCAGGACACCATGACCTTCGACGTGAGCGTCACCTGCCCCTTCCGCTCGCCCTTCGCGTGCTCCGAGTGGGACCGCATCGCGCGCATCGAGGTCTGCCTCGACGGCTCCACTTGCGAAGAGCGGCGCGAGGTCATTCGCTGGATCACGCCCTACTGGCGTCGCGGCAACCGGCGCTGGCTCGTCGACGCCTCGCCCTTCATGGGCCTCGTTGCGGCCCAGGGGACCGAGGTCACCTTCCGCGTCGAAATGGGGCCCACCTGGGAGCGTGCCACGGAGCGCCGCGTCACCATGAGCCTTCGCTTCACGGCTTCCGGGGGGGAACGTTCCGCGGGGGCTGAGCGCCTCTTTACCGGGGGCCGCTTCGACGCGAGCTACGCGGAGAACCACCCGGACGTGAGCTTCACCGTGCCCGCCGGCGCGACGCGCGTCGAGCTGGTCACCATTCTCAGCGGTCACGGGCAGGACGGGTCGACGAACTGCGCGGAGTGGTGCGACCACCGGCACACCTTCACCATCGACGGCTCGCCGCTCGAGACCATCCGCCACGACGGCGGGATCTTCGTGCCCACGGGCTGCGCCGAGCGGAGCGGCGAGGGCATCCCGCCGGGGCAGTGGGGCAATTGGCCGCAGAGCCGCGCCTACTGGTGCCCGGGCCTTCCCGTGGACGCGATCCGCCAGGACATCACCAGCCTCGTGACGCCGGGCGTCGAAAGCACCGTGAGCTACGACGCCTCCTTCGCGGGTCGGCCGCCGCCTGCGGAGCACAACGCCAACATCAGCCTCAACACCTACGTCGTCTGGTACGAGTGACCCGGCGGTCGGGTGCCAAGGCCCTGGCGCCTGCCGCGCGGCCCGTCACCGGGCCGTCGCCGTCCCGGCGAAGCCCGCCAAACGCCCGCAATTCCCGCTGATCGCAGCCTGGCACGTCGCTTGAAGTAAGCGGGCCCATCATGGGCTCTCTCTTCGACGGCGTCGGCTCCGCGCAGCGGGCCATGAGCTACCACCTCGAGCGGCACAACGTGCTGGCCTCGAACGTCGCGAACCTCGACACGCCGGGCTACCGGCCCGTCGAGCTGACCCGCGACGTCGGGGAGGCCGAGCGCTTCGGAAGCCTCGTGCTCCAGCGCACGCACGCCAACCATGTGCCCGGCGCCAGCGGCGCGGCGGGCGCAGGCACGCCGAACACGCGCATCGAGCGCGTCGTGCAGCCGGGCAACGACGGCAACTCCGTCAGCCTCGAGCGTGAGATGGCGAAGGTGGCGGCCAACGATCTTCGCTACCAAACGGTCGGTCGGTTGGTGAAGCAGCAGATGGGCATGCTCCGCTACGCCGTGAGCGACGCGCAGGGCTGAGGGACTCGCCATGAACACCTTCAGCGCCATGGAGATCGCCGGGTCCGGGCTCTACGCCCAGCGCACCCGCATGAATGTGTTGGCCTCGAACCTGGCCAACGCGCGCACGACGCGCACGGACGAGGGCGGCCCCTACCGGCGCATGGACCCGGTCTTTCGCGCCGTGCCCATCGCGGACCGCTTTGCCGAGCTCGACAACCACCCGCGCGGCCGCTCGGCCTACACCGTCGAGGTCGACCAGATTCGCCGCGACGCCGAGGACCCGCGCCGCGTCTACGACCCATCGCACCCGGACGCCAACGAGGAGGGCTACGTGCTGCTCCCGAACGTCAACGTCGTCGAGGAGATGGTCAACATGGTGACCGCGGCTCGGGCCTACGAGTCCGGCGTCACCCTCATGCAGTCGCTCAAGGGCATGGCCCGGAGCGCGCTGGACATCGGGGCCTGACGCCATGCCCATCTACGGACCTACCTCGCCGCTCCCGCCGCCGCCGGTCTTCGAGCGCCCGCGCCCCGCGCGCACGGACGGGCCTTCCCTTCGTCCCGAGGCGCAGCCCAACGAACGTTCGACCTTCGCCGAGGCCGTCGAGGGTCTCGTGCGCGAGGCCGACGGCGCCGTGCGGACCGCGGAGAGCAAGGCCGCGGATTTCGCCGACGGTCGCAGCAACGACATTCACGGAACCATGATCGCCATGCAGGCCGCGGACGTGCGCATGCGCCTGCTCGGCAACGTGCGGAACCGGGCCCTCGAGGCCTACCGCGAGATCATGAAGATGACGGCCTGAGGCTGAGCGATGGCTGACGAAGACACGCCCACGGCGGAGACCGCAGCGGACGACGCGCCGGTCCGGCCGAGCCTCCGCGATCGCCTCGCGCCGCTCCAGGAGCGCTTCCGCGCGCTCCCGGCCAACACGCAGCTCGCGACCATCGCCGGCGTGGCGGCTGCCCTCGGTGCCCTCGTGTACCTCGCCGCCACGGCCTCGCAGCCGGGCATGGAGTCGCTCTTCCCGGCCGGGCTCTCCCCGGACGATCAGCAGCGCAACCTGCAGCGCCTGAGCCGGCAACAGATCCCCTACGCGACGGACGAGGGTGAGATTCTCGTGCCCTCGAGCGAGGTGCACGAGCTCCGGAACCTGCTGGCGCAGGAGGGGCTCCCGGCGAGCATGAGCGACGCCTCGGACGCGCTCTTCGGGACGGGTATGGTGCGGAGCCCGGATGTCGAGCGCCGCATGCTCACGCGCTCCCTCCAGAGTGAGCTGGCGACGACGCTCCGGCACCTCGACGGCGTCGAGCAGGCGCGCGTGCACGTGACCGAAGCGGAGCGGACGCTCCTGGCCACGCGCGGCCGTCGCGCCAAGGCGGCCGTTCAGCTCACGCTGCGCCCCGGCTGGCGGCTCACGGACCGGCAGATCCAGGGCATGGTGCACCTCGTGGCCTTTAGCGTGCCCCACCTGGCACCGGAGGACGTCTCCATCACCGACGGCGAAGGCCAAGACCTGCGCCTCGCCGACGAGAACGGCCTCGATGGCGATCACCTCGCCTACCAGGCGCGTCTCGAGCAGACCATCGCCGAGAAAGTCGAGCGGCACATTGCGCGGACCTTCGGCCCCGGTCGCGCCTCGGTCACCGTGGCCGCGGACATCGACTTCGACCACCGGGAGATCGAGGTCACGGATTTCGACGGCGAGCCGCTCATCCGGTCCCTCGAAGAGTCCTCCGAGCGCGACCCGAACGCCGCGGCGGACGCGGCGGGCGTGCCCGGCGCGGCCACGAACCTGCCGGGCGGGCAGGAACCCGACGCGCAGGGAGCCCAGAACGGTGCGGTCTTGGCGACGGACCGCCGAATCAACCACGAGATCGATCAAACGACGACGCGGCGCGTGGACGTCACACCTACCGTCCTTCGCCTCAACGTCTCGGCCATCGTCGACGGTACGCCCGCGGGCGAGGAGTTCGCGGCGCTCTCGGAAGAGGAGCTCCAGCAGGTCGAGCAGATCGTGCGCGCGGCGGCCGGCATCAACGACGCCCGCGGCGACGTGGTGAGCGTCACCTCCCGTCGGCTCTTCGAGGCGCCCGTGGTGCCGGACCCGCTGGACGAGCTCCTCGGGCCCTGGCGCCCCTACCTGCCCTACGCGCTCTACGGCCTGCTCGGTTTCATCGCCTTCATCTGGCTCCTGCTCTGGCGCCGCGGCGTGAAGAAGCGTCGCAAGGCCGCGGCCAAGGCCGCCGAGGAGGCCGAATCCTCCGGGGACGCCGGCGCCCTCGACAAGCTCACGGGCTCGGACAGCGGGGCGGCGCTCGCGCGGCTTTCGAACGCCGCCGGCGTGAACACGCTGAGCGTCACCGAGACGGATCCAGAGAGCGCGGCCGTCGACGAGGAGCTTCGGGCGCTGCTCGAGGCGCCGATCACCGATGAGAACCAGATGGCGGAGATCCAGGCCCTCGCGGCCGAGCTCGCGGCCGAAGATCCGGCCCGCGCGGCGCGCATTCTCCGCGGCTGGATGGAAGCCGACCTCCAGAACGAAGCAGCCGCATGAGCGACGACCTCGCCAAGAAGCCCGCGCCCAAGCGCCACCCCTCGCTCTCGCGCATCAGCGGCGCGCAGAAGTCGCTGCTCTTTCTCGTGAGCATCGACGAGCGCGTCGCCACGAAGGTGCTCGGCGCCATGACGGCCTACGAGGTGGGCGAGCTTCGCCGCGGGAGCGATGACCTCCAGGAGATCGAGACCGGGGCGATCATCGACATCTACAAGGACTTCATCGAGGAGATTCGCCGCGGTGTTCCGACGAGCCTGCGCGGGTCCGGAGCCTACCTCCGGCGCATCGCCGGCAAGGCCCTCGGTGAGGGCAAGATCGCCGATGTCTTCGACTCCGGCGACATGCGCACGGGCCCGGTCGCCGAGCTCGCCAAGCTCGACGTGGCGACGGTGCTGCCGCTGCTGGAGCGCGAGCACCCGCAGACCCTCGCGGTGATCTTCTCGCTCATGGACCCGGAGCGGGCTTCGACGCTGCTCCAGCAGTTTCCCAATGAGCAGCAGTCGGAGATCCTCCGGCGCATCGCCACGCTCAAGAAGATCCCCGTCAACGTGGTGCGGGAGATCGAGCGTCAGTTCGCGGCCGAGCTCGAAGCCCTCGGGGACATCGAGCAGAAGGATATCGACGGCGTCGACGCGGCGGCGGCGCTGCTCAAGCGCACCGACGGCGAGAAGGCGGACGAGCTCATCGACGAGCTCAGCCTCATCGACGTCGACGCCTCGGAGTCGATCCGCAAGGCCATGTTCACCTTCGAGAACCTCATCCGCATCGACGCCCGCGGCATGCAGGCGCTGCTGAAGGAGGTGACGACGGACCAGCTCACGCTCGCGCTCAAGACCTCCTCCGAGGACCTGAAGGAGAAGGTCTTCGGGAGCGTCAGCTCCCGCGCGGCGGCGACGCTTCGGGACGAGCTGGAGCTCATGGGTCCGGCGCGCCTCTCGGATGTCGAGAAGGCCCAGGAGGAGATCGTCCAGACGGCGCTCCAGCTCGAGAAGGACGGCCGCATCGCCATCGCCCGCGAGGGCGGGGGCGACTATGTCTGAGCCGCGACGCAACGCGGCGCCGGAGCCCGTGGTCTTTCCCGAGCTCGGCGACGGCGCGGCCCAGCCTCCCTGGATGGGCGACGCAGCGGCCCCGGAAGCGCCCGTCCACACCATCGACTGGTACGAGCCCCCGGACGATCCCCGCCTGGGCAACGTCCCGGACCCGCGCGCGAGCGAGGCGCCCAACGCCATCGCCCGGCCCGAACCCACGCCCGAGGAGGCGAGAGAGGCGGCCCTCGAGGCGCGTGCGCAGGAGCTCGCCGCCCGCGAAGAAGCGCTCGCGGCCGGCGAAGCGGACCTCGAAGCCGCCCGGGAGGCCTTCGCCGCCGAGGCCGAGCGCTTCGCCACGGAGGCCGAAGGCGAGCGCGCTGCGGGCGCCCACGCGCTGGCCGCCGCCGCCGCGTCCTTCGAGGCGGCCCGGGAGGCGACGCAGGCCGTGCTCACGGACGACGTGCTCGGCGTCGCGACGGCCCTCGCCGAAGCCATGGTGGGCGAAGCGCTCGCCCGGGACCCGGCCGCGCACCGTGCCCTCGCGGAGGCGGCCCTCGCGCCGCTGACGGACCGCGAGGGCGTCGTGCTTCGCGCGGGTCCCGAGGCCCACGCGGCCCTCCTCGAGGCCTGCGAGGGTCCGGCGCTCCGCACCGGCGACGGCCCGCCGATCCCCATCGTCCTCGACGACGCGCAGGGCGGCCAGGGCGTGGTCGTCGAGACCCCGGAGCAGCGCCTCGACGCCCGGGTCCACGAGCGCCTCGCCGCAGCCCGCCGCGCCATGAGCGAAGGTCTGGCGGAGGCGACCGACGCGGAGCGTGCGGAAGGAAGCCGCCCGGAGACGGCGGCGGAGTCGGGGTCGGAGACGGAGACGGACACGGGTACGGACACGGACACGGATACGGAGACCGAAACGGACACGGACACGGAAACGGAAACGGAAACGGACACGGACCCGGACACGGACACGGACACCGACCCGGACCCGGGGGCCGGCCGATGAGGGCGCTCGCGGAGCGGCTCGCGCGGACTGGGGCCGGCGCGGCGCGGGGGCCCGTGGTCGAAGGGCGGCTGCGGGACGTGGTGGGGCTGGTGCTCGAGGCCGGTGGGTGCCGGGCCGCCGTGGGCGACGCCGTCGAGCTCCGGCCGGCGGGGCGCGCGCCGCTTCGGGCGGAGGTCGTGGGCCTCAAGGACGACCGGCTGCTCTGCATGCCCCTCGGGCCCGTCGCGGGCCTCGATGCCGGGACGCCGCTCCGGCCCCTCGGAGGCGCGGCCACGGTTCCCGTGGGTGATGCGCTCGTGGGCCGGGTGGTGGACGCGCTGGGCCGGCCCCTCGACGGCCGGCCGGCCCCGGTGCTCGATCGGCGCCGGCCCCTCGACGGGGCCCCGGCGCATCCCCTCGCGCGCCGCGCCGTGGACGCTCCCTTCCCCGTCGGCGTTCGCGCCATCGACGGTCTGCTCACGCTCGGCGAAGGCCAGCGCATCGGCATCTTCGCCGGCGGCGGGGTGGGCAAGTCGACGCTTCTGGCGATGATGGTGCGGCGCGCCGCCGCCGACGTGTGCGTCGTCGGCCTCGTTGGCGAGCGAGGCCGTGAGGTCGAAGAGCTCGTGCACGAGACGCTCGGCGCCGAAGGTCTCGCCCGCTCGGTGGTGGTCGCGGCCACGAGCGCGGAGCCGCCGCTCCTGCGGGCCCGGGCCGCGCTCTACGCGACCACCGTCGCCGAGCACTTCCGTGACCAGGGCAAGCGCGTGCTCCTCGTCATGGACAGCGTGACACGCTTCGCCATCGCGCTTCGGGAGATCGGCCTCGCCGTTGGCGAGCCTCCCGCGACCAAGGGCTATCCGCCGAGCGTCTTCGCGGCGCTCCCGCGCCTCCTCGAGCGCGCCGGGACCGGGGAGGGCGCCGGCGCGATCACGGCGGTCTACACGGTGCTCGTCGAAGGCGACGACCTCGCGGACCCCATCAGCGATGCGGCCCGAGCCATTCTCGACGGCCACTTCGTGCTTCGCCGGGAACTGGCGGAGCGAGGCCATTTTCCCGCCCTCGACGTCGCCGCGAGCGTGTCCCGGGTGTTCCCCCGCGTCGCCACGACCGCGCAACGAGAGCTCGCGGCCCGGGCCCGGGAGCTGCTGGCCGCCGAGCGCGAGCTCGACGACCTGCGCGCCATCGGCGCCTACACGCCGGGAAGCCTGCCGCGCCTCGACGAGGCCGCGGAACGCGCCCCGGGCCTCACGCAGTTCTTGCGGCAAGGCGTCGGCGATCCGGCCCTGGATCTCGGCGGCACCGTGGCGGCGCTGGCCGGCGTCTTTGGAGGCGCCGCATGAGGGATCTGGACCGCACCCGTCGCCTGGTCGCACTCCGGCGCCGCCTCGAGGACCAGCGCCGGGGCGCGCTGCTCCGGGCGGAGGCCGAGGTCCGAGCGGCCGACGCGGGCCTCCGCGAGGCCGTGCTCGCGCGCGAGGCCTTCGCGCGCAGCCTGACGCGCGTCGGGGCGGAGGCCGCAGGCGCCTTGAGCCGCACGTCGAGCGACGCGGACGCCGCCCAGGAAGAAGTGCGACGCCGGTCCCAGGACGTCGAGGGGCGCCGCGGCGAGGCGGACGTCGCGCGTGCGGCCCTGGCGGACGCGAGCCGGTCGACGAAGGCCCTCGAGCGCGCCTTCGGGCGCCTCGCCCGGGAGCGCCGCGCCGCCCTCGCCCGTCGCGAGCAGCAGCTCCTGGACGAGCTGGCGGCCCGCGCCGTGC
>JBCCAW010000710.1:0-2747 GCA_039814655.1 Myxococcota bacterium
CCAGGCGCCGCCGCCGGCGAGCGCCGCCGGTGAGCTCTCCGTGGGCCCCCTCGCGCTGCCGCCGGCTTCCGTCGGCGCGCCCTCGCTTCCGCCGTCCGCGCAGACCTTGCGCGCGACGTCGCTCGTTTCGGCCGCGAGCGGTCGCGGCACGCGCGTCGACCGGCCGCCGCGCGTCTGAGGCGCGAGCGACCGCGCGTCTAGCGCCGGTCCTGCGAGGCCGCGTCCGAAGGGGACGCGGGCCTCGTCTCGCGCGCGCCGCTTCCGAGCCCTTGGGGCCCGGGAGCGCCCACCCGCGCTCGCCTGGGACGGTCCCCGGCGAGCTTCTGCCGACGCGCTGCGCCGGCTCTTCATCGTGTGTTTGGGCGACGCCTGCCGTCGCCGAGGAGATTCAGTATGTCCAAAGGTTCCGCAGTTATCGCGATCATGATCGCGTTCATCGGCGGCTTCGCCATCGGCAACGTCACCGGCAGCTCCGGGGACGGTGGCGAGGAAGTCGCCAACGTCGACGTCGAACCGGCCGCTGGTGCCGGTGCGGCGGGCGCGGAGGGCGATGCGCCCGCTGCGCCCGCTGACGGCATCGAGCGCTTCCGCATCCCGGTCACGGACGCTCAGCCGCAGAAGGGCCCGGCCGACGCGCTCGTGACCATCGTCGAGTGGTCCGAGTTCCAGTGCCCCTTCTGCAACCGCGTGCTGCCGACGGTGCAGCAGATTCAGCGCGAGTACGAGGGCAAGGTCCGCTTCGTTTGGCGTGACAACCCGCTTCCCTTCCACCAGAACGCCAAGCCCGCCGCGACCCTCGCGCGGGAGGCCTTTCAGCAGGGCGGCAGCGACAAGTTCTGGGCGGCGCACGACCTGCTCTTCCAGAACCAGCGCGCCCTCGAGCGCGCCGACCTCGAGCGCTACGCGCAGCAGCTCGGCCTGAACATGGCCGAGGTCCGCGCGGCCCTCGACAACGATGAGCACGCGGCCGGCATCACCGAGGACCAGCAGCTCGCGAGCCGCGTCGGCGCCCGCGGGACGCCCAACTTCTTCATCAACGGTCGCCAGCTCACCGGTGCGCAGCCCTTCGCCCGCTTCAAGGAGGTCATCGACGACGAGATCCGTCGCGCGCAGGCTCTCGTGGAGGGCGGCACCCCGGCGGCGCAGGTCTACGCCTCGCTCACGCGCAACGGCCGCACGCAGGCCGCTCCGCCGGCGCAGCAGCAGCAGCGCAACGCGCGCCCGCAGCCGGACCCGAACGCGGTCTACAAGGTCGAGATCAACGGTCCGCACCCGCAGAAGGGCCCGGACGACGCGCTCGTCACCATCGTCGAGTTCAGCGACTTCGAGTGCCCCTTCTGCAGCCGCGTGAACCCCACGGTGGCGCAGATTCGCGAGACCTACGGCAACGACGTCCGCATCGTGTGGATGAACAACCCGCTGCCCTTCCACCAGAACGCCGGCCCCGCCGCGCAGGCAGCCCTCGAGGCCTTCGACCAGCGCGGAAGCGACGCCTTCTGGGCCATGCACGACAAGATGTTCGAGAACCAGCGCGGCCTCACGCGCCCGAACCTCGAGAGCTGGGCGCAGGAGATCGGCCTGAACATGGCGCAGTTCCGCGCGGCCCTCGACAACGAGGAGCACAAGGCGACCATCGAACGCCAGCAGGGCCTCGCCCGGCAGCTCGGCGCCTCGGGCACGCCCGGCTTCTTCATCAACGGCCGCAACCTCCGCGGCGCGCAGCCCTTCGAGCGCTTCAAGGCCGTCATCGACGAGGAGCTCGCCAAGGCGCGCCGCCTCGTGCAGGCGGGCACGGCGCGGGGCCAGGTCTACGCCAAGACCATCGAAAACGGCGCCACGTCGCCGCAGACCGTGGGCGGCGGCGCGGGCGCGCAGGCGCCGGCGGCGCGGCAGCAGCCCGACGCGGACCGCGTTTACGAGATTCCCGTCCCGCGGAACGCGCCCAGCAAGGGCCCGGCCAACGCGGCCGTCGTGATCCAGGAGTTCAGCGACTTCCAGTGCCCCTTCTGCAGCCGCGTGCTCCCGACCGTGGAGCAGGTGGTGCGCGAGTACGGCGACCGGGTTCGCATCGTCTGGCGTGACTACCCGCTCCCCTTCCACCAGCAGGCCGGCCCCGCCGCGCAGGCGGCGCGCGAGGTCTTCACGCAGGCCGGCTCGGAGAAGTTCTGGGCCTACCACGACCTTCTTTTCCAGAACCAGCGGGCCCTCGAGCGCGCGGACCTGGAGCGCTACGCCGAGCAGGTCGGCGGCATCAACATGGCGCGCTTCCGCGCCGCCCTCGACAACGAGACGCACAAGGCCGCCGTCGAGGCCGACATGGCCGCCGTGCGCACCGCCGGCGCCCGCATCGGTACGCCGAGCTTCTTCATCAACGGTCGCCTAATCCAGGGCGCCCAGCCCTTCCCGGCCTTCAAGGCGGCCATCGACCGGGCCCTCGAAGAGGCCAACTGAGCGCCTGAGCGCCACCGCGCGGCGACGCCCCGGCTCCCCTTCGTGGGGGCCGGGGCGTCGTTGCGTTGGGGGAGGGCGTCTCCGCTTCCGTTTCCGTTTCCGTCTCCGTTTCCGTTTCCGTTTCCGTTTCCGTTTCCGTTTCCGGCCCCCGGCCGGGCTTCCTCCCGCAGGTGCGGCCTGCTACCTCCGTGTGCCGTGTCCCCCGCGCGCCGCCGTGGTTGGCTCCATCTTCGTGCTTCCCCTGTGGGCGCTCAAGCTCCGCGAGGCACCAGGCCTGACCATGGACAACGTCAAGG
>JBCCAW010000527.1:0-4235 GCA_039814655.1 Myxococcota bacterium
CCCCGGCCGCCGGCGCCGCCCATGCCGCGGGGTTTGGGGGGCCGCGGCCCGCCGCGCGTGCCCCCGCGCTCGCGGCGCCCCGCCGGCGCGGCTCCGGGCCCCGCCACGCCCATCGGGTCGATCTCGACCGTGAGGTCGCCGGAGGTCGCGTTCGTCTGAACGGCGAGGTTGTGCGTGCCGACGTCCGGGACCGTGACCGTGGTGCTCACGGGGCCGCCGAGGACCCCGCCGGCCCGGCAGATGGGCGCCGACGTCGCGGGGCAGACGCCGCTCGCGTCATCGATGCTGTAGGCGAAGAACCCTGCGGTCGGCGGCGCAATGCCGATCTCGAGACCGACCTCTTCGTTGGCGACCGTCGTGTCGAAGGTGAAGAAGCTGTCGTTCTGCGCTCCCGAAGGAAGCGCGCAGCCGAGCGTCGGCTCGTCCAGGAGCATCACGGAGAGATCCACGGTGCGGGCCGTGCCGCCAGTCGGAGCGGGGGGCGCGGTGCAAGCGTTGGTGCACAGATCGCAGTCCGGAAGCGGCCCGCGCGAGCCGATGCTCACGTCGAGCTCGTGGGACACAACGGAGCTCGAGCTGCGCTCGACGAGGATGTAGTAGACGCCCGCCGACAGCGAGCGGAGCGCGAGCTCGGGCGCCAAGCCCGACGCGCATGCGCGCTCGCTCATCACCACGCGGCCGAAGTCGTCGACGACCGCGATGGCGCCCTGGCCGGGCGTACCCGAGCCAAAGAAGAACTCGCCGCCGATGGTGACGTCCTGAGGAGCGGCGAGGTCCAGCACGTAGCAGGCCTCGGGCTGCGCCACGGTGGACCCGCAGGAGGGCGAGTCGTGCTGGTCCGTGAGGAGCCGGATGTCTTCGAGGAAGACACCCCCCGGCGCGATGATCGTCGGCGCCGTCGCGCAGCTGTCCGGCAGCGGAGGCGGCGTCGATCGCGTCAGCTCGAAGTTGAGCGTGCCCACGGCCTCTTCCTCCGTCTCGACGAGGAGGTAGTAGCGGCCGGGTGCCAGCCGGTTCTGCTCGATGGTCGCCGGGAAGGGCGTGCCGAAGCTGGGGATGTTCGAGCGTTCGCACGGGACCCTCTCGGTGGAGGCTCGCGTGTCGTCCTCGCAGGTGCGGAGGTCGCCGGGACCACGCAGCTCGAGGACGGCGTTGTTCGGCCCCTCGATGATCTCGACCACGAGGTCGCTCTCGGCGAGCACGTCGAAGAAGAAGACCGCGTCGAGCGATTCGTCCGAGGACGCGCATTGCGTCTCGTAGTCGTCCAGCAGGGCGCGGGTACCGAAGCCGAAGAAGCCCGTGCTGGCGACCTGGATGGCGGTCGCGCAGACGTCGTTGGTCGGCGTGCAATCCGGGTCGAAGACATCCGGCTGTCCGTCGCAGTCGTCGTCCTCGAAGTTGTCGCAGACCTCGGCCGCGCCTGGATTGATGTCGGGCCGGTCGTCGCGGCAGTCGGCGTCGAGGCCCGTGGTGCAGCGCGAATCCGGGAAGCCGTCGCCGTCGAGGTCACGAAGGGTGTTGAGGCAGCCGAGCTCCGGGTCGCACTGGTCGATGGTGCAGCTGTCGCCGTCCGAGCAGCCGAGGGGAATGCCATCGACGCAGCCGAGGAGGGCGTCGCAGATTTCGTCGCCGGTGCAGAGGTCCCCGTCGTCGCAGACCTCGTTGCGTAGCTCGAGGTTGCCGCACGTGTTCGCCTCCTCGTCGCAGGCACGGAAGGTGCACGCGAAGTCGTCCTCGCAGGGCGGATCCCCGGCGACGCAGAAGCCACCGCGGCAGAGCTCGGTGCCGTTGCAGAAGCAGAAATCGTTGCAGTCCGAGTTCCGGAAGCACGCTTCGCCGACCGTGCCATCGGGGTCGATGCACATCCCCTCGTCCAGGTCTCCCTGGTCCGGGCCCATCTCGGTGACGTTGGCGCCACCGTCCGGCATGTCCGGATCCCCGAGGTCTACCGTGACCAAGTCAGCGCCCAGATCGGCGGGCGCCATGTCGCCTGTGCTCGGGCCCGTGCTCATGGTCGCGTCGTCGCCGCAGGCAAGCGCAACGACGAGCGCCAACGCCCCAACGAGGCGAAAGAGTGTGCGGTTCATCTGTATCGTCCGGGTAAGTAAAGAAAGACCAGGCGGAGCGGACACGGACGAGGTGTCGGCCGCGAGCGCAAGGCGCATGACCCGGGGGAGCGCGAGCGCGCGCAAAGGGCTCAACGTGACAAGAGCGGTGAGCCGAGGTCGTAAGCGCGCTCGCCCAAGGAAGATCCGTCGGAAGATCCGTCGCTGGTCGAGCTCTGTTTCCAACCCACGACCGATCGTCCGCGGCGAGCGAATCTCCCGCGACCGGATCTTCCGCGTCCGGATCTTCCGCGGCCTCGTGCTCGACCTGGACGCACTCTGGGCCGAGCTCGACCGGCTCCGGGCGTCGGAAGAGGGCGACGCGCTCTAGCGTTTCGTGGAGCTCTTCTTCGCGGCGGTCTTCTTCTTTGCCGCGGTCCTTTTCTTCGCCGCCGCTTTCTTCGGGGTCGCCGGCTTGGCGTCGACGAACGCGAAGCTCGCGGCGAAGAGCGGCGCCAGCGTTTCCGTGTCGGCGAGCAACGCTGGGGGCACGGCCACATACTCCTTCATTACCGCGCCGTAGCTGATCACGGGCTCGGTCTGGTGCTCGGCGACGAAGGCCTCCCGCTCAGCCTTGCCGAGACGAAGGGCGAGCGTCCCGTCCTTCGCCATGAAGCTGAACATGTGCGTGTTGTGCGACGTGTACGCCGATTTCGCGCCCTTCCGCTCCACGCGCGCATGCGTGGCGATGAGCGCGTCGTAGAGCGCGAGCGCGTCGGCCGGGACGTCGGGCGGCGGTTTCTTCCTCGCCATGGGACGAGGCTACGCCGCTGCCCGTGCTCCGCCTACCTCGCCGCCTGCCAGCTCCAAGGAAGATCCGTCGCTGGCTGAGCTCTCAACGAGGATAGCTTCTCCAACCTGCGACCGATTTTACGCGGAACGGCCGGTCCGCGGCCTGAGGCTTCTCCTAACTCGGCGCTAAACTCGGTCTCGCGCTTGCCGTGGCTCGGATCACCATCGCGCGGCGCCGCAAGGAGCCGACGCCGGGCTACGTCTTGCCCTTTGCATCTCTTCGCTTTCGGACCTCCGCAGCGTGGGTTTCGACGAGTGGGCGGATCGTCGCAAGCGAGGGGATGCCGTCGAAGGTCCGCTCCGAGGCGCCGAAGTAGCCTCGCCAGCGGCTCTTGGTCTCGCCGCCCCGAGTTCGTACGGCGAGCCGGTGAGACACAGAGGCACGTCCGTCTAGTTCGAGTGCGACCTGCACGATGGCCTGATCGCAGAATCTCGACGCCTCCAAAACGTCAGGCTGCGCCCGGTCATCGACCCGGACCTGGCAGAGGATCCCCGAGTATTCCCAACGGTGTGCGACCGCCGCCTCCGGCAGATCGGTCCAGCCTGGGCGCTGATGGAGCTGACCCTCGGCGTACTGCTCGTCGCTCACGTCGAAGTGAACGCCACCCGCGATGACCTCCACGAACTCGTCATGGAAGCTGAACAGGTAATGGTCGAACTCCTCCAGCATCTCGTCGACGTCGTTGTTGAAGGCGTACCTACCTCGGTAGTGCTTCGATTCATAGCCGTACCGTTCACGTAGCCACTTCGATGGTCGGACTGTCTCCAGCCCCACCCACGGGCCGCCTGGGTCGGCAGCGGGATAGGGAGGAAGCTCGCCCCGACACACCCGTAGAGAATCCCAGCGGTGAAAGACGACGCGAGCCCAGCCGCCATCGCGTCGGAAGTAGTCGAGCGTTGCGCCGCTCTCCCCGTATTTGACGTCGGGTCTCGCAACCGCATCCGGCACGAGAGGCGAGTCGTTCGGAACCAGAGGGTGGGTTTGGTCGGGCGAGGCCATCACTCGAAGAGTACTTGCGCTAGCTCTTGCCCGATCCAGCGCCGTCGCGTGTTCCGGCGGTGGGGACGTCGCAGAAGATCCGTCGGCCCATGTCTCGTATAGCGGGCGCTACGTGAAGTTGGGCCGGTTCATGCGGACGATGGCCCCACGGGCGTCTCGGCGGCCTCGGTCGGCGTGAAGCCCGGGCCATGCGGACGGGTGACCTCGAGGCGGGCACCGTCCACGATGACGCGCGCGTCGTGGCTGTTCAGGAGCCAGGAGAAGCTCCAGCTCAGCAGCACTCGAATGCGGTTTCGGAAGCCGACGAGGAAAGCCACGCGCCGACGATGAGAACCCGC
>JBCCAW010000499.1:0-4541 GCA_039814655.1 Myxococcota bacterium
CCGCGGCGGCGGCCGGCGCCACCGCGTCGAGGCGGGCTTCGGCGCCGGCGCTGCCCGCCGTCTCCACGGTGACCGTGACCACGCCGAGGGCGCGCCGGAGCGGCGTGGCTTCCGTGGTCAGGTCCTGGATGCGGTCGAGGGGGATGCGGCGCACGCGGCGCGTGAGCACGCCCGTGGAGAGCTCGAGCGCGTCCTCGGTGAGCCGGTAGGACGTACGCACGTACTCGAGGAGCGAGAGGGCCGTCGTCGCGCCGAGAACGGCCAACCAGGGCACGAGACTCTTCGGGTCGTTCAGCACGAGCGCCAGGAGCACGATGGCGAAGCGGCTGAGGCGCTCGAGGATGCGCAAGGGGAGCGTGCGCGGGTCCAGGCGTCCCTCGAGGAGCGACTGGCTCACGAAGCCTGACCGCGCCGCGCGAGGAGCGCCGCGCGGAGCGCCTGGGCCCGCGCCGGGTGCAGTCCCGGGAGCGAGAAGGTCGCGCCGCTGCCCCCGGCGGTAAAGACGTGAAGCGACGTCAGCCCGAAGAGGCGCTCGAGGGGGCCGGCCTCCACGTCGAGGTGCTGCATGCGGTCGACGGGGATGATCTTCTGCCGGTGGATCAGGACCCCGTCGTGCAGCTCCAGCAGCCCGCCCGTGAGCCGGAAGCGAAAGCGGCGGTAGCGGAGCGGCGCGACGAGCAGGCCCCAGCCCACGCTCAGGAGCGCGAGCGTTCCCGCGAGGGCCAGCACCACGAGCCCCGCCGTCCGCGACTCGAAGAAAACGAGCACGCCCGCGAGGCTGAGCGGAGCCAGTAGCGAGGCCACGCGCGGCGCAGCCACGAGGCGCCAGTAGCCGATGACGGCGCGGTCCAGCTGCTCGAAGGGCTCCACGGGGCCGAGCGTAGCGGTGTTTATTATGCGGTGGGCTCCCCAACCACCCGCGGTGTTTATTATGCGGTGGGCTCCGCAACCACCCGCGGTGTTTATCGGCGGTGGGGCGCGGTGGGACCGGTGGGTGCGGAGACGCGCTAGGCGGCGTCGTCGACCACTTCGAGGACCCGGTCCAGCCGCGTGAGCTGGAGTACGCGCCGGGGGCCGCCGCCGACGTTCTGGAGCCGAAGCGTGCCGCCGACGGCACGGAGCGTGCGGAAGAGCGTCATGACCGCGCCGAGCGCCGTGCTGTCCAGCACCTCCGTGGACGTCAGGTCGAGCACGATGTCGCGCTCACCGCTCTCCCGTAGATCGTCGAGACGCTCGAGAAAGGCGCTCGCGTTCGTCGCGTCGACACGCGCCGGCAGGGAGACGAAGACCGCGTCGGATTCCTTCACGGTCGGAAACTCGCTTTCAGGGGACATGGGGCCCCCGGAGGTACGGCCGCCCGCCCGGGCGCTTGAAGGGTGCGTGAGAGTCCCGGGCGCACCGATGATGCGCGACGCCTGAAACGACGAACGCCCCACCGGGGACCCGGCGGGGCGAACGTACGAAGGGCGTCGAGCGCTCAGATGAGGAGCTGCAGCTGCGTGATGATCTCGCTCGCGCGGCTGTCGTTAACCACCTCGCCGGCGTCGTTCGTCTGGTGCACCGGGCGACTGCGATAGTTGATGGTGATCTTGGCGTTGTGGCCGATCATGAAGAAGTTCGCGCCGACGTCGAAGACCGTGGAGACCTCGTCGAGGGCGTCGAAGGCGGACACCTGGAGGCCGAAGTAGGGCTGGAGCTGCACGCCGAGCGGGCGCCCGGGGAGCAGGTAGCCGGCCTGCGTGTAGAAGATGTGGCCCGTACCGATGACCGGGTAGGCGTTGCCGCGTCCGTTGAAGGTGGTGCCGCTGCCGGTATCACCGACGTTCATGATGCCGATGTTACGCAGGTTGTTCGGGCCGAAGTCGAAGTAGTTGTAGCCCGCGTAGGCCGTGACCGCCGAGCCGCCCGCCAGGGGAATGTCGGCGAAGATGTCCGCGCCGATGGCGAGAATGTCGTGGAACTCGCGATCGGTTTCACCCTGAACCGTCTCCATCGCGTCGTTCTGCCAGTACCAGCCGGCGCCGAGGTTCAGGACCTTCTTCTTGCCGAGGTAGGTGCCGCGCCGGTAGGGCAACAGGTTCGACTCCTGCTCGAAGAAGGACCAGGTCGCGTAGCCCGCGAAGCTCGGCGTGTTCACGTCCGTGCGGTAATCGGCGACCTCTGCCGTGGCGGTTCCACCCGTGACGAAAGGACGGTTCACGGCCATTTGCAGGTCGAACTGGCAGAGGCGCAAGGTCGTGAAGATGCCCATCTGGCGCGCGAACTGGTCAGATCGCTCGATCACATGCCAGTTGAAGATGGGCATGTCCACGCTCATGAAGAAGAGCGTGCTGGCGTTGGCAAGTCGTGAAACGCCGTTGAAGTAGTGTAGGCCGGCACCGAGGACCCAGATGTCTTCGATAGCCTCATAGCTCGCCCACAAATCGTGCACGAAGAGCCCGGGCTTCCGCGCATTGGCGAAGGTCTGGTTGTTGATGCCCGCGTGGAACATCATCTGCAGCCGGTCGATTTGGGCCAGGACCAGGAACCGCGAGCGGCGAATGCCCAGGTCCCAGGACCAGTCCCGGTCGTCACCATTGACGGTGGTTCCCGGGTTCTGCTGCTGCTGGCGGATCCAGATCTGGTGCCAGGTGATGAAGCGAACCCAGTAGTCCCCATCATCGGTCAGGTTCAGCTTCAGCGCGGGGACCGCCGGTGGGCCGTCGTCCGCCTGAGCCGTGCTCGGCACCACTGCGAGTGCCAAGACCGTTGCCGCCAGCGCCGTCCCCACGGCCCGACGAAGATTCATCCAATCCATCATCACATACCCTCCAGACCGAGCGTGCTCAGTGAGCCGCCGCGGCTGTATCTGCACCACGGGGGATGCGGATTTCCTCGACCATCTCCTGCACCTCTGCCGGCGGCGGAGGCGTGAAGCGGCTCACCACACTCGTCACCAGCAGGTTCACGAGCGCACCGATGGTGCCGATGCCCTCCGGCGAAATGCCGAACCAGAGCTCGTCCTTCGTGCCGCCCATGAACTTGAAGTAGACGACGTAGGCCACGGTGAAACCGAGGCCACTCAGCATGCCCGCGATGGTCCCCTCGCGGTTCGCCCAGCGCGTGAAGATGCCGAGGATGATGCAGGGGAAGAAGGTCGACGCCGCGAGTCCGAAGGCGATGGCGACGACCTGGGCAACGAAGCCCGGTGGATAGATGCCAGCGAGCCCCGCGACGCACACGGCGGCGGCGGCGGCGGCGCGCGCGGCCCGAAGCTCGTTCTTCTCCGAGATGTCCGGCATGAACACGCTCTTCAAGAGGTCGTGGCTGATGGACGTGCTGACCACGAGCAGCAGGCCCGCCGCCGTGGAGAGCGCGGCGGCGAGGGCGCCGGCGGCCACGAGCGCGATGACCCAGGCCGGGAGCTGTGCGATCTCCGGGTTCGCGAGCACCATGATGTCCCGGTCGATGTACAGCTCGTTGGCCGAGGCCTCGAGCCCTTCGTTCGTCACGAGGCGCTCGCCGCTCGCGCCGCGAGCGTCACCCTCGGCGTAGGTGGGCTTTCCGCTGAAGGCGGCCCCGGCGACGTACTGCACCCGGCCGTCTTCGTTTTTGTCGACCCACGCCAGGAGCCCCGTGTCTTCCCAGTTCCGGAACCACTCGGGGATGCTCTTCTCGCCCTCGGCCTCGGCGTAGCTGACGTCGCTGACGGCCTCGATGAGGTTCGTGCGCGCGAAGGCCGCCACCGCCGGCGCCGTCGTGTAGAGGATGGCGATGAAGAGAAGCGCCCAGCCTGCGCTGATGCGCGCGTCCTTGACCTTTGGCACCGTGTAGAAGCGGACGATGACGTGCGGGAGACCCGCCGTGCCGACCATGAGCGCCGCGGTGATACAGAGGACGTCGACCATGGTCTTGCTGCCGTCCGTGTACTCGGTGAAACCGAGCTCGGCGTGCAGACCGTTGAGCTTCGAGAGCAGCGTGATGGTCTCGCCGTCGGCGATCCGCGAGCCGATTTCGCCGCCGAGGTTCGAGCCGAAGCCGATCTGCGGGATCACCGTGTCCGTCAGCAAGATGCTGATGAAGATGGCCGGCACCATGAAGGCGAAGATGAGGATGCAGTACTGGGCTACCTGCGTGTAGGTGATGCCCTTCATGCCGCCGAGCACGGCGTAGAAGAACACCAGCACCATGCCGATGACGACGCCCAGGTTGATGTCGACCTCGAGGAAGCGACTGAACACGACGCCGACGCCACGCATTTGTCCGGCCAAGTAGGTGAAGCTCACCACGATGGCGCAGAGGACGGCCACGATGCGGGCGGCGTTCGAGTAGTAGCGGTCGCCGACGAAGTCCGGGACCGTGAACTTCCCGAACTTACGCAGGTAGGGCGCGAGCAGGAGCGCGAGCAGCACGTAGCCGCCGGTCCACCCCATGAGGTAGACACTTCCATCGTATCCGGCGAAGGAAATGATGCCGGCCATGGAGATGAACGATGCCGCGCTCATCCAGTCGGCGGCGGTCGCCATGCCGTTCGCCAAGGGGTGCACGCCACCGCCGGCGAC
>JBCCAW010000800.1:0-2016 GCA_039814655.1 Myxococcota bacterium
CTCGCTACAGCGACCGCTCGATGCCCTGGTACTACCTGATCGCCTCGCTCTGGGGCGGTCAGGACGGGTCCCTGCTTTGGTGGACCTTCCTGCTCGGCGGCTACACCGCCGCGGTCACGCGCTGGATGCGCGGCCGGCTCACGGAGCTCCAGCCCTGGGTCATCGCGACGCTGATGAGCATCATCGGCTTCTTCACCATCCTGCAGCTCTTCGCGGCCAACCCCTTCGCCACCTACGTGGCCGCCGCGCCCGCCGATGGCGAGGGCCTGAACCCGCTGCTGCAGAACTACTGGATGACCATCCATCCACCCTCGCTCTACATGGGCTTCGTCGGGTGGTCGGTGCCCTTCGCCTTCGTCATCGCCGCGCTCTGCACGGGCCGCATGCACGACGAGTGGATCAAGGCGGCGCGGCCCTGGGCCATGATCGCCTGGACCTTCCTCTCCCTCGGCCTGCTTCTCGGCTGCGTGTGGTCCTACGAAGAGCTCGGCTGGGGCGGCTACTGGGCCTGGGACCCCGTCGAGAACGCGAGCTTCATGCCCTGGCTCGTGGGCACGGCCTACCTGCACAGCGCCATGGTCCAGGAGCGCTACGGGATGCTGAAGGTCTGGAACGTCTTTTTGATGATCCTGACCTTCTTCATGACCATCTTCGGCACGATGCTCACGCGCTCGGGCCTCATCGCGAGCGTGCACGCCTTCGCGAAGACGGACATCGGCGGCTACTTCATCGTGTACCTGGCGATCATCGCCGCGGTGAGCGTCGGCCTCGTCGTCTGGCGCCTGCCGCAGCTCAAGGCCGACCACCGCATCGAGGCGCTCCTGAGCCGGGAGTTCTTCTTCCTGCTCAACAACTGGGTGCTGCTCGTCATCATGGTCGCCGTCCTCTACGCGACGACCTACCCGCTCCTCAGCGAGTGGTGGACCGGCGAGACGGTCACCATCGGCGAGCGCTGGTACAACCACCACATCGCGCCTATCGGCATCCTGCTGCTCTTTCTAACCGGCGCCGGGCCGCTCATCAGCTGGCGCAAGGCCACGGGCAAGAACCTCGCCCGAGCCTTCCGCGTGCCCGGGGTCTCGGCGCTCGTCGCGCTGGGCCTCTACCTCGCGCTCGCCGGCCCCCTTGGCTACGCCATCGTGGTCGAAGTCGACCCGCTCAGCCGGGACCTGACGGACCGCATCCTGGCCGGCATGCACTCCTTTTCGCCGCTGCTGACCATCGCCATGGTGGCCTTCGTGGTGAGCTCCATCGCCCAGGAGTACGTGCGCGGCGTGCGCGTGCGCATGCGGAGCAAAAAGGAGAGCGCCTTGACCGCGCTCATCCAGCTCGTGAGCCGCGCCCGGCGCCGCTACGGCGGTTACCTGGTGCACGTGGGCCTGGCGCTCATGTACTTCGGCTTCGCCGGCGCCATGTTCGACCAGACGCACGAGGCGGCGCTCCGCGTCGGCGCCACCATGGACGTCGGCGCCGGCATGGAGGTGCGCTACGACGGCCCGCGGGAGCTCGCGGACCCGAACAAGCGCATGCTCTTCGCGGACCTCACGGTGCTCGACGAGGGCGACCCCGTGGGCAGCGGCAGCCCGGCCAAGTTCATCTACCGGACGGCGCCGGAGATGCCGACGACGGAGGTCGCCATCCGGAGCCGCCTCGACCGGGACGTGTACATGATCATGAGCACCGTCGACCCGGAGACGCAGCGCGGCACCTTCCGCGTGGTGGTCCGGCCGCTGGTGCTCTGGATCTGGCTCGGCGGCGCCGTGCTGCTCTTCGGCGCGCTCATCAGCATGTGGCCCAAGGCGAGCGACCTGGTGAAGCGGCGCGAGGCCGAAGAGCGCCGGCGCAAGCCGCGCCGCACCGCCGCCGTGGCCGCCACCATCGCGCTGCTGGCCTGCCTCGCGCCGGCGGTCGCGCAAGCGCAAGACTCGAGTTCCTTACACGCCGGCACCGTGGAGATACGCGACCCGGAGGAGCGGCATCTCTTCGGCCAGCTCCTCTGCCAGTGCGGCGATTGCC
>JBCCAW010000346.1:0-6323 GCA_039814655.1 Myxococcota bacterium
CTCGAGCTCGGCGCCGCCTTCCGGGTGGTCCCGGAGGTAGGCGTAATAGCTCTCGAAGCTCGTCACGCCGATCGCAGCGAGCCGGTCCCGGAGCCGGCGCTCCACGAGGAAGGCGACGTCCGGCTCGAAGTAGATGCCACAAAAGCCGTTGACCAGGTCCCGGAGCAGGCGAAACGTCGTGGCCGTCAGCGACGGGCCCTGGTCGAAGAGGAACGGCATCAAATCCCGGCTTCGTCGCTCGCGGCCAGGAGCGCCGCGCGCACCATCGGGTCGCTCTCGGCCGGGAGCTGGCTGGCGGCAAGCTCCTTGGCGTCGCCGTCGCCGTGGGCCGCCCGCGCGGCCAGCGCCTGCGCCGCGGCCAAGCGAACGGGCCAGGCCGGATCGCCCAGGAGCCTTCGCTGGCGCTCCTGCGCCGCGTCCCGGGGCAGCACCTTCGTCAGCGCGGCCAGGCGCCCGCGAAGAGCGCCGTCCTCAGTGCGCGCGAGGGCGGCGTCGAGGAGCTGCGGGAGCCTGGCCTCGCCGAGCGAGGCCAACGCCTCGAGGGCGGCGGGCGCGACGCTGGGGCGACCGGCGCTCGCCACGGACACGAGCGCGTCGCGGGCCTGATGGTCACCGCGGCGCCCGAGCGCTTCCGCCGCCGCGGCCTGCACCATGGGCGAGTCCGAAGCGAGGGTCCGTAGCAGGGCCTCGGTGACCGCCGGGGCGACGGCGACGCGACCCAGCTCGCGCGCGGCGGCAACGCGTACGTCGAGGTCCTCGTCGGTAAGCGCCAGGGCGATGACCTCCGCGGCCGCCGTTGAGCCGAGCTCGCCCAGGCCCTGCACCGCGGCACGGCGCACCGCGGGGCGCGCGCTCGAGGCGCCGCTCCGCAACGCGCCTAAGGCCGCCGCCCCGCGCGCACGCACGAAGACCCGCGGCAGCCCCGTCGCTTCCGCGTCTTCGAGGCGGACGGCGGCGAGCGCGTGGTCGACGGCCTGCGGCGCCCGCTCCGCCAGCGCCAGGAGCGCCTCGGCGGCCTCCTCCGCCGCGGGTCCCGTGACCGCCGACGCGGCCAGCGCTTCGGCGTCGTCGCCGGTGGCCAAACGCCGAAGGCCCCGCGCCGCAGCGCGGGCCCGCTCCGCTTCATCTCCCAGCATGGCCAGGAGACCCGCCCGCAGCTCGGCGACGACCGGGTGCGCGAGGTCGCCGGCGGACGCGAGCTCCGCCGCGAGCTGGAGAGCCACGGCGGCAGCCTCGCCGCCAAGCGAACGGGACGCCGCGAGCATCGCCGGCGCTGCGTCCGCCCCCCAGCGCTCGAGGGCCCGGAGCGCCGGGGGCGTGAGCTGCCCGCCCGCCCCGAGCGTCGCGAGCGCGGGGAGCGCTTGCGGGTCCTGGGCGAGGGCAGCGAGCTCCGCCGCGGCCCGCCGCACCGGGGCGTCCTCGCCTTCCAGGAGCGTTCGCAGGTTGTCGCAGACCTCGTCCGGGGCCGTCACGAGGGCCGCATGCAGGGGCTCGGCGCCGATGTCCCGGCCGAGGCGCACCAGGGCCTCGGAGGCCGCCGCCGCGCTCCGGGGCCGTGCCAGGGCGTGGAGCAAGGGCCCCACAGCCTCCAGCTCCGCGCAACGCCCGAGCAAGGGCAGCGCCGCGCGGAAGGCGAAGCGGTCCTCGAGATGCGGCATGAGCTCATGCAGGGGAACGCGCGTGCCAGCGCGGGCGAGCGCTTCGAGCGCCGCGGCGCGCTGAAAGGCCTCCGTCGATGGGAGCTTGCGCCGGAGCGCGAGGCTCGCCTCCTGGCCGCCTAGCCGGCCGAGGGCGTCGATGGCCGCGGCCACCACGTTGGCGTCCGCGTCCTCGAGCTGCGCCGCCACGTCGGGCACGACGCGCGGGTCGCCGCACTCGCCCAGGGCCTCGAGGAGAAACTTCTGTCGACCGTCCGAAGGCTCGCCGAGGCCCCGGCGAAGCGTCCGCACGCCGAGCTCCCCGAGACGGGAGAGAACCTCGATGGCGGCGTTTCGAAGGCCCACGTTCTCGCCCTGGCGCGCCGCATCGAGGCACCGATCGGCCAGCGCGGTCCGCGCCGGCTCCTCGAAGGCGAGGGAGGCCTCGAGCGCGTCCCGGCGAACGCGCCAGTCCAGGTCCGCGAGGGCGACGGCGGCCAGCTCCGCGGCCCGAGGGCCCGTGAGCGACCCGAGGGCCCGCGCGCCCGCGCGCCGGGACTCGACATCCGCCCCGGCGAGCGAGGAGGCGACGGCGTCGAAGAGCGCCTCGCTCACGGCGCGTGCTCCGGCGCCCGGAGCGCCTCGAGGTCGACCTCCAGCGCGGGCGCGGCCACCGCCGCCACGTCGAGCACGAAGACGAGGCCGTCACGAAAGCGCACCACGGACGCAACGCCGCGAAGGAGCTGCTCCGGACCCAACTGCGGTAGAGGCCGGTCGTCGTTGTCCGACGCGCCGTAGACATCCGTGACCGCGTCGACGAAGAGGCCGACGCTCTGGCCCCGGAGCGTGACCACGACCCATTTGGCCCGGCGCCCTGGCGGCTGCGAAGGAAGGCCGAAGCGGCGCCGAAGGTCGAGGACGGGCACGACCTCGCCACGGTGGTCGGCGACGCCGAGCACGCCCGCAGGCGCCTGGGGAAGCGTCACCAGCGGGAGCGGTTGGATGATCTCCCGGACGGACGCGATGGGCACGGCGTAGTGCACGTCGCCGACCACGAAACCCACGAGGTCCTTCTGCCGGTCGTAGCGTCCGGCGCGCCGCCTCATCGTTCTCTCCGAAGCAGATGCGCCGGGTCGAGGAGAATCAAGATGTCGTTGGGGTCGACGGACTCGCGGCCCTCCCGAGACACGGAGCGGCTCGCCCGGGGACGCCCGATGCCGAGCACGTGCTCGGACACGTTGCCCGCGAAGGCCGCGGCGAGCTCGATCTCGTCGTCCTGCAGCCGGTGCACCTGGAGCACCTGGTCGACGAGGAGGCCGAGAACCTCGACGCCATCATCGACGAGCAGCACCCGCGACGCCTTCGAAATCGGTGCCTCGGCGACGCGCAGGAGCCGGCGCATGTCGAGGAGCGTCGTGATGCGACCGCGCACGCCGATGATGCCGAGCACGTCGGCGCTGGCCCGGGGCACCTCCGTCACCGGCGGCACCTTGAGGATCTCGCGGATCGCGTAGAGCGGCAGCGCGTAGGACTCACCGTCGAGCACGAAGGCCAGCAGCTCGCGCAGGAGCTGCGGCCGCAGCGCCGAGGCCGAACCGCTGCGCGAAAGCCCCGTGGCGGGCCGCCGGACCAGGTCGTTCATCCGCGGAGCTCCCTCCGTGCACGGTCCGTGGTGCTGAGCAGCTCCTCGAGAAGCCCCGGCGCATCGAGGACCAGGGCGACGCGCTGGTCGCCGAGGTCCGTCGCGCCGGCGAAGCCGCGCACCTGCCGCAGGCTGGGCCCGAGGGCCTTGATGACGATGTCCTGTTGTCCCTCGAGGCCATCGACCACGAAACCGACGCGGCGGTGCCCGGCGGCGGAGACGACGACGTATTGCTTGTCCGCCTCGAAGGGATCGCGGGGAATGCCGAAGTACTCGCCGAGTCGGCAGAGGGGCAGCGTGGCGCCTCGCAGCGTCAGCATCTCCCGGCCCTCAACGGTGCGGAGCGCGTCGTGGTCGAGGAGGATGGCCTCCTGCACGCTCGCGATGGGAAGCGCGAAGACCCGTCCGCGGACGCGCACGAGCAGCGCGTTGATGATCGCGAGCGTGACCGGAAGGGTGATAGTGAACTTCGTGCCAGAGCCAAGCTCGCTCTCCACGTCGATGACCCCACCGAGGCGCGAGATGTTCGTCTTCACGACGTCCATGCCCACACCCCGGCCGCTGAGGTCCGTGACCGAGGAGCTGGTGCTGAACGACGGCAGGAAGATGAGGTTGAGCGCCTCGTCGTGGGACAGCTCCTCCGCGGCCGCCTCATCGATGAGGCCACGCTCGATGGCCGTCTCCACGAGCCGCTCCTCGTTCATGCCCGCCCCGTCGTCCTCGACCTCGATGACGACGCTTTTTCCCTTCTGATAGGCGTGCAGCGCCAGGGTCCCCGTTGGCGGTTTCTCCGAGAGCTCACGCACCGGTGGGGTCTCGAGGCCGTGGTCGATGGCGTTCCGGATGATGTGCATCAGCGGATCGCTGAGCTCCTCGACGATGAGCTTGTCGACCTCCGTCTCCTGGCCGGAGAGGAGGAGGCGCACCTCCTTGCCGTGGTCCCGAGCCACCTGACGCACGATGCGCGCGAGCTTGTCGAAGACCTGCCCGAGGGGGACCATGCGCACGTCGAGGATGCCGTCCTGGAGCTCCTCCAGGTGCCGCTCGAAGCCCCGATGCACCCGGTGCAGCTCGATGGCGAGCTGGCGGTGCTCGGACCGGCCCCGGAGCCGCTCCGTCAACCGCGCAACGGCGCTTCGCACGATGGCGAGCTCGCCGACGACGTTCATGAGGTGGTCGAGCTTCCGGATGTCCACGCGCACCGTGTGGCTCACGGAACGCAAGGAACGCTCGACGGGGGCCCCGGGCACCTCGAGGACCGCGGCGGAAGCGGGCGTCACGGCGTCCTGGGAGGACATCGCGAGCGAGGCATCCGGCGCGCTCGCCAGCAAGCCATCGGGCGCCGCGGGCATCGCCGGGGGCTCCGGCGGCGCCTGCCCCGGCGCGGCCGGCCGCGCCGGTGTCCCCTCGTCGCCGCCCGTCGCCGCGGCCCCTTCAGCCAGGGGCACGGCCTCGAGCGTCGCCTCCTCGCCGGAGAGCGCCTCCCGCAGCGTCTCGAAGGCCTCACCGCTCGCGAGCAGGATGTCGAGGTCGATGGAGTCGCCGGTGCCGCCTTCCGCGCTCGGGAGGTAGGTGATGATCTCCCCCAGGGGCTTGGCGCGCTGCTTTAGCGCCTCGAGGTCCGCGTCGATGGAGGCGAAGCGGAAGCGCGCGCGCAGGCGGTAGAGCGGGACCCCCTGTTCGATGTTCGAGCGCAGCCGATGCTCTTCGTATTCCGTGAGCACGGAGAGCACGGACTCATCGAAGGCATAGCGAGCGAGGGCGTCGCCGCGAACGGCCGGTCCACGACGGGACACGGACGCGATGCGCTCCGCGAAGGCCGCCAGATCCACGAGGGGCTCGCTCGCGTCGGTCTCCGTCAGGAGGCGCTGAAAGCCCTCGACGCCCTCGAAGAGCACGTCGAGAACGCTCTGCGAGAGCGCGACGCGCCCGAGCCGGAGGTCGTCGAGCAGGTCCTCGAGGCCGTGGGCCAGCCTCCCTAGGCGCGGAAAGCCGAACATGCCGGCGACGCCCTTGAGCGTGTGCACGCCCCGGAAGATCTCGTTCAGGAGGTCCGGGTCCTGGCGCTGCTCGCGTTGCGCCTGGTCGAGCAGGAGCAGGTCCCGGCTGAGCGCCTCGATGATCTCCTGCGCCTCCGCGAGGAACTCCTCGTGGACGTTCGCCACCTAGCGGTCCCCGGCGGCGAGCAGCGCGCGAACACGCTCCGCGAGCTCCGTCGCCGTGAAGGGCTTGCGTAGGAAGGCGTCGGCGCCGAGGGAGGCGCCGCGCTCGCGGTCCCTTTCGCTGGCCTCCGTGCTGACGACGAGGACCGGCACGCGCGCGTGCGTCGGGCTCTTCCGCAAGAAGCGGATGAGCTCGAGGCCGTTGATGTCGGGCATGTTCACGTCGAGAACGACGAGGTCGAAGCGCTGCTGAGGCAGGACGCGCAGGGCCACGAAGCCGCTCTCGGCCTCGACGACCTCTGCGTCGTCGTCCTCCTCGAGCGCGGCGCGGATGAACGCCCGCATCGCGTGGCTGTCGTCCACGACAAGGACCCGAAATCCGGCGCTGCCCTCAGCCACGCTGCGCGTAGTCTATCAGCCCGAGCCGGGACACTTCACCTTCGTGGGGAAAGAGCGTCCCGAGCGAGCGCGTCGGCGCCCCCGAGGTCCTTGCCGAGCTGCGCCCGGACGTGGGCCTGGAGCAGCGCCGCGACGCCGGCCTGCGCGTCCTCGGGCCAGGGCGTGGGCCCCAGCTCGCCGCGGAGCGCTGCGCGGAGCCGCGTGCGGGCGACCGCGGACACCAGGAGATGCCCTTCGCCGGCATAGCGCCGGCGGACGATGGCACCACGGGCGGGATCGAAGTACGCGGGGCGCCCGGGCGGACATGCGTCGCCGCTCACCGCACAGACGTCGAGCTGGGGCCCGAGGCCATGGAGCACGAGAAGCCGGGCCTGGTAGGCGAGCACGCGACTCTTCGCGTGCACGTCGTCGGCCGCGAGGTCGGCGAGCGCCGTGCGCGTGAGCGCGAAGACCTCGGGGTCCGGCTGCCCGTCGACGCCCAGC
>JBCCAW010000672.1:0-3058 GCA_039814655.1 Myxococcota bacterium
AGGCGCTCTTCGCAGGGCGTCGCGCCGCTCCCGTACCCCGTGGAGCGGACCGCGACAGGGTCCCGCGAATGCGCCTGACCGAGCAGCACCAGGTCGCCGCCTAGCGCGCGCATGCGCCACGCGACGCGCGCGGCCCGCGCATTCACTCGCGACCCGAGGGCCTCGGGCACCTGGAGCCGGTCCACGATGGCGCCTTCGCGCACCGCGAGGATCTCCGCGCGCCGAAAGAGGCTCACGTAGAGCGTGTCGCCGAGGACGACGATGTCGCGCAGGTCGGGCTCGAGGGTCAGCCGGCGGCGCACCTCCCCGTCCACGAGGCTCAGGAGCTGCCCCCCCGCGCAGGCGACGCGGAGCGTGCCGGCGGACCAGTGCAGGCCCCGCGGCGCCGCGCATACCGGGTGCCGGGCCAGGGCCTCGCCCGTCGCAAGGTCGATCTCCGCGACGGCGCCCGCGCCGCGCAGGGCCACGAAGGCCCGCGCCGCCGCGCCGGCCTCGTCCGTCGCGATCACGACGCGCCCGGGCTCGTCGCCGGGCGCGAAGGACATCGTCGCCTCCAGCTGGAGCGCCTCGTCGGCGGGCCGGTAGCGCACGAGATGGACCTCGTCGCGCAGCGGGTACGCGACGACGATGAGGTCCCCGCGCACGGCGAGGGTGCCGCCGGAGACCGGCGGCCGCGGCCCGTCGGGAGCAAGCGGAGGCGACGTGAAGTGATTCGGGGGCGTCTCGCGGATGGGCCGCGTCTTGTTGTGCACGAGCACGCCGCCGGCGAAGTAGTTGTGGTGCGTCGCCACCTCGACGTTGAACACGCGGGCCACGGGCACCAGCGGCCCGAGCGCCACAATCTCCGTCGCCTTCGGCTGGGCGCTGTGGGCGAGGACGCGGTCGCCCACATGCAGGGCTTCGAGCTTCACGTAGCGCGCCTCGCGCACCGCGTAGAAGGGATGGCTGTCCGTCGCGCGCACCGCCGTCCCCGTCGCGAAGCGCACCTCCCGCACCTTGGCGGCCTCATGCACGAAGCGCCGCCGCACCGGGGCCGGGACGCGTTCGCCGGTCTCGTGGTCGAAGGCCCAGACGAGGTCGCCCGCGGCAAGGGTCTCGATGGGCCGGGGACCCGAGGGCGTGGCGATGGGCGTTCCAGCCACGAAGCACGAGTCCACGGGCGGCGGGACGGGATCGTCGCGCACCGGGTCCGCGCCCGGGTCGGGCTCCGCGTCCGGCTCCGGAGAGGTCGGGCTCGGCAGATCGACGCAGCCCATCGACGCCACGAGCGACAGAAGGAGAAGGCGAAGCATGGTCGGCAGAGTAGCAAGAGCCGTGCGCAGCGCTGAACGCTCGGTATCTTGGGCAGCCTCGCTCCGGCCGCGCCAGAGCGTGCCAGCGGCCCGCGGCGATGAGACGCGCTGTCGCGGTGAGAGCACCCGGCCCTAGCCGCGACCCCGCCGGGACGCTCAGTCGCCGGTCTCGACGGGGCGCTCGCTCCTCGACCACTCGCTGTAGCTGCCGACGTAGAGCGCCGCGTCGTGCAGGGGCAGGCCGGCGGCGGCGAGCGCGAGGAGCCCATGGCAGGCCGTGATGCCCGAGCCGCAGCTGAAGATGGCGCCGGTGGCGTCGGCGAAGCGTGCCCGGAGCTGCTCCGGCGGCAACAAGCGCCCCTGCGCGTCGAGGGAGCCCGCGTAGGGGCGCGACTCGGCGCCGGGGATGTGCCCGGGCCGGGGGTCGAAGGGCTCGACCTCGCCGCGGAAGCGCTCGGGCCCGCGCACGTCGAGGAGCCGGCGCGCGCCGCGGCCTTCCACGGCCGGCAGCTCCACGCAGGGAAGCGTCCACGCCTGCGTGGGGTAGGCGCCACGCGACGCCGGGGACCCGGCCTCCGTGGCCAGCGCGAAGCCAGCCTGCTCCGCCGCCGCGAGTCCCCCGTCGAGCACCGCGACCTCCGCGTGGCCCAGCGCCCGGATCATCCACCACGCCCGGGCCGCGGCTTTCGCGCCTCCCGCGTCGTCGACGCACACCACGGGCACCTCCGGGCCGATGCCCCAGCGGCCGAGCGTCGCCGCGAAGTCCCCGGGGGCCGGAAGCGGATGACGCCCTCCCCGCGCCGGGTTCGAGGCGTCCCCGGTGAGCTCGCTTTCCACGTCCACGAAGAGGGCCCCGGCCAGATGCCCCGCGTCGTAGCGCGCGCGGGCGTCCGCTCCCAAACGCACGTCGAGGAGCACCACACCGCGGGCGGCCAGGCGCCCCGCGAGCTCCACGGGCGTCACGAGAGGTCCCATCAGGCCCAGGCCTGCGCGCCGTCGAACACCAGCGGGCGCCGGGGCGGCGCGGCCGGACGAAGGCGCAGGCGCCGCGTACCGGAGCCCTCGGGCTCCTCGGCCGTCGCGCCCTCCGCCGCCAGCGACGGGCGCTCGGTCCAGCCGAGCCAGCCGGAAAGATCGTCGACGATGCTCGCCGCCGCGTCCGGGCGGCCGAGGCGGCGGGCGGCCCCGGCCATGCGCCGGCGGGCGCCTTCGTCGCCGAGGAGCGGGCCGAGCGCTGCGGCCAGACCCTCCGCGTCGAGACCGGCCTGCGCGAGGGCCGTGGCGGCGCCTTCGCGGGCCAGGGCCCGCGCGTTCTTCATCTGGTGGTCGTCCGCCGCGTGCGGGTACGGCACGAGCACCGCCGGGCGCCCGACCGCCGTCAGCTCCGCGAGCGTCGTGGCGCCGGCGAGCTCGCTTTGGTAGCAGCGAGTGTCGCAATAGGCTCGCGTGACGATCTCGGCGTCGCAGATGGCCTCGAGGGGGATCACGACAGTCTCGGGCTTCTGCGGATGCCGCGAGTCTGGGGAGAAGAGGTGCGGCGCGCCCACTTCCCAGAGTTTGTGGCCCCACAGTTCGTGGCCCTGTTCGAGACCGCTCAGCATCCAGCGTCCGCAGGTCACGCCGTGGGACGACGAGGGCGTACTCGACGGAAAGAAAGACTCCGCCACGTACGACAGGACCGAGACGAGGCACGTGACGGGAAGCGCGAGCCCGAGCGGTCCGGCGCAGCAGCAGTAGCCGGGGTGTCCTTCGTTGCGGAAGACGAG
>JBCCAW010000713.1:0-2734 GCA_039814655.1 Myxococcota bacterium
CGCCGGCGCCGACGAGAGCGTGTTGTAGTGGATCTGCGCGACGAGCACGGAGCCCGGCTCCACGCGAATGCCCGTGCCCTCCGGGTAGGGTCCCGCGGGCGTTCCCGGCACCCAGGAACCGAGCGAGTTGAAGCTGCTCACGGCGCTTCCGGCGCCCACGGCGTCGAGGAGCGCCTGGGTCTGCTCGCCGCTCAGCTCGCCGGCCTGGAGCTCGGCCAGCGTGATGCCCAGCTCATCGAGCGCGGCGAAGAGCGTCGCCGGGTCGATGCCCGCCAGGGCGCCGCCCGCATCGCTCGGCCGCGGGCCGCCGTAGCAGGTGTAGCCCGGCCCCTCCTCCGCTTCGTCGAAGGCCCGGAACTCCTCGGCCTGCTCGGGCCCGGCCAGGAAGACGATGACGTGATGCACGAGATCGCGCCGGTCCGGCGACACGCGGAGGCCGGTGACGTAGCGCGTCTCCTCGGCCGGCCAGTCGATGAGCTGGCAGCGGTAGTCGTCGGGTTCACGCACGGGCGTGTAGGCCTCGGGGAGCTGGAGCGAGAGGTCGGCTTCGAAGCTCGGCAGCTCCGCCCCGGTGTCCTCCGGCGCGTCCCCCGGGTCGCCTTCGGGTGCGCCCTGGTCGAGGAAATCGAGGAGCGTTTGGCGCTCGTCGTCGCTCAGGTCGAAGTTGTCCGCGTAGTCGTTGCATTCGTCCGAGGGCTGCCAGGGCGGCATGGTCCCGAGCGCGATGGCCGCGCGCATGGGCACCGCGTAGCGCTCCACGTCGTCGTAGGACGTCAGCGTGAAGGGCCCGATGTTGCCAGCGCTGTGGCAGGTAGCGCAGCGCGCATCGACGATGGCCTTCGCGTCGGCGTAGTAGGTGAGCGCGGCGCCGCCTCCGCCTCGGGGACCGGCGGCCGGGTCGTCACCGCCGCAGGCGAGCGCGGCCCATCCCGCCAGCGCGAGGGTCAGGGGGCGGAAGGGAAATCGTGAGAGTGTTCGAAGCATCGCGGACCTCGTCTAGATGGAGCTCGACGTTGCCGCGTAGATGTGGAGGACGCGTGAACGGCAGCGTTTTTACCGGGCTCATGCCCCGCTCCACACTTTGCGTCGCGCCTCCCCCTATCCTTGCCGGACCCGCGCTGGGCTTCGCGTGTCGGCGGTCTCGCCGCGTCGTCTCCCGCCGCAAAGAAGAGCCAAGCCGAGTCGAGCCATGCCCGCCCCCGCCACGGACTCCCGCCCGCACGTGTTGATCGTCGAAGACGACACGGGGGTGGTGCAGGGTCTCGTGCGCGGTCTCCACCGCGCGGGATTCGAGACGAGCCTCGCCAGCGATGGCGCCGAGGCGGTCACGCGCATTCTCCGCGAGCGCTTCGATCTGGTGCTTCTGGACCTCATGCTCCCGGAGCGGAGCGGCTTCGAGGTGCTCGAGGCCGTCGCACCCCGCGTGTCCGTGCCCATTCTGGTGCTCTCGGCGCAGACCGAGCTGCCCGCGCGGCTCCGCTCCTTCGCGGCCGGCGCCGTGGACTTCGTGCCCAAGCCCTTCTTCGTGGAGGAGCTCGTGGCGCGCATTCGCGCCCGCCTCGCGCTGGGGACGCCGGCGCCGCGCCGCGAGCTCCGCCTCGCGGACGTGGTGCTCGACATGCACGCCCGGGTGGCCCGCCGCGGCGACGTGGACCTCGGGCTGACGACGCACGAGTTCAACGTGCTCGCCTTCCTGCGGGAGCGCGCCGGGCGACCCATGCAGCGCGCGCAGATCGCCGACGCGGCGCTCCCGGAAGGCGGCGAGCGCGCCGCGCGGACCGTGGACAGCCACGTCTCGCGCATCCGCAAGAAGGTCGGCCCGGCGGCGGCGGAGCGCCTTCAAACCGTCTGGGGCATCGGCTACCGCTGCCTCGAGGAGCCCGGTGAGGAGACCTGAGCTCCGGACGCGGAGGCGGCCCTGAAACGCGCCATCCTGCTGAGCGCCGCGTGCAGCGCCATTCTGGCGGGGGTCGTGCTGGTGGCGACCATCGCCATCTCCCGGTCGTCCATCCGGTCCGCCGTGCTCCAGAACGTCGTCGGTCCCGTCCCCCACGCGAGCTGCAGGGCCGACCCCGTGGCCTTCGGCTGGCGCTCCGGTCGCGCGGCGGTCTTCGCCTACGACGCCGCCGGGCATTCCGCGCAGCCCGCCGCGCCCCCGGTCGAGGCGCCCCTTCTCGCGGAAGCCCGGGCGACGGGCGAGGTCGCCTATCGCTCCCGCGGCGGAGACTTCGTGTCCGTGGTGCCCACCCGGGGCAGCGGTCCTTGCGCCTATATCCGCGTCCAATTCCCGGACCTCGTGATGCAGGCGGCACCCGCCGTCGCCGGCGTGCTCGCCCTGGCGCTCTTTCTCGGCATGAGCCTGGCCACGCTTTTCACCTTGGGCCTCGTGGTCCGGCCTCTTCAGCGCCGCATCGACGCTCTCGCGACGGCCGCCGAGGGCGTGGGCAGCGACGCCTACCGGCCCGAGAAGGCGCGCGCGGACGGCCTCGGGCGCATCGCCCGGGTTCTCACGGAGAGCCACACCCGCGTCGCGGCCACGCAGGAAGCGCTCGAGGCGCGGCACCGGGAGCTGGAGGAGCACCTCTCGGGCATCGCCCACGACCTCCGCACGCCGCTCTCGAGCATGCAGCTCGCGTTGGAGGGCCTCGCCGCCGACGCCGAAGGGCCGCTTCGCCAGGAAGCCCACCGGGCGCTCGCGGACGTCGTCTACCTCGGCGCGCTCGTCGAAAACCTC
>JBCCAW010000078.1:0-15151 GCA_039814655.1 Myxococcota bacterium
ACGCCATGTACGTCTGCAACGACGGGCACGGCGTCGCCGACACGCCGGACTCCGCCGACGGAAAACGACGGGCCGTGTACCTCGACTTCGCCGACGCCATCGGCCGGCTTGGCGAGAGCACGATTCGTGAGCGCTACGGAAATCTCTTCGAGATGTACGAGCGCATCACGGGCGTGAATCCCTACCAGAAGCCCATGAAGATCTACCCGGCGACGCACTACACGATGGGCGGCCTCTGGGTGGACTACAATCTCCAGACCACGATCCCGGGCCTCTTCGCGGGAGGCGAAGCCAACTTCTCCGACCACGGCGCCAACCGGCTGGGCGCCTCGGCGCTCATGCAGGGCCTGGCCGACGGCTACTTCGTCCTGCCCTTCACCATCGGCAACTACCTTGGTGAGGTGCGGAAGCTCGAGCCCCTCGCCGAGGACGACGCGGTCGTGCGCGACGCCGTACGCACCGTCGAAGAGCGGCTGACGCGCCTCGTGGACGCACCGGACGCCAAGACCCCGCCGGAGGTCTTCCACCGGGAGCTCGGCAACATCATCTGGTCGAAGTGCGGCATGAGCCGGAGCGCGGCGGGCCTGCGGGAAGCCCTCGAGGACATCCCCAAGCTTCGTGAGCGCTTTCACCGGGAGGTCCGCGTCACGGGCAGCCCCGGTGGCATGAACCAGAACCTCGAGCGTGCCGGTCGCGTGGCGGACCTCATCGAGCTCGGCGAGCTGATGTGCGTCGACGCGCTCACGCGCGAAGAGAGCTGCGGCGGACACTTCCGCGAAGAGCACCAGACGGACGACGGTGAAGCCAAGCGCAATGACGAAGAGTTCAGCTTCGTGTCTGCCTGGGAATACACCGGCGATACGGCGGCACCGGCTCTCCACAAAGAAGAGCTCGCCTTCGAGTACGTCAAGCCGACCATGCGCTCCTACAAGTGAGCCCGAACGGAACGTAAAGAGAGACCATGGAAACGCGCACGCTCACGCTGCATGTCTGGCGGCAGAACGGTCCTTCGGGGACCGGAAGCTTTCAGACTTACGAGGCCACGGACGTCAACGAGCACATGTCGTTCCTCGAGATGCTCGATGACCTGAACGAGAAGCTCATCGGCCGCGGGGAAGAGGAGATCACCTTCGACCACGACTGCCGCGAGGGCATCTGCGGCAGCTGCGGCATGGTGGTGAACGGCTACGCCCATGGCCCGCGGCAGCGCACGACGACCTGCCAGCTCCACATGCGCGAGGTCTTCAAGCTCGGCTGGACGGAGATCTGGGTCGAGCCCTGGCGCGCCAAGGCCTTCCCGCTGATCAAGGACCTGATGGTCGACCGGGCGGCCTTCGACCGCATCCAGCACGCGGGCGGCTACATCTCCGTGCGCACGGGCGCGGCCCGGGACGCGAACGAGACGCCCGTTCAGAAGCAGGTGGCGGACTCGGCCATGGACGCCGCGACCTGCATCGGCTGTGGCGCCTGCGTCGCGTCCTGCCCGAACGCCTCGGCGAGCCTCTTCACCTCCGCCAAGGTTGGCCACCTCGGGACCCTTCCTCAGGGCCAGCCCGAGCGCGATGACCGCGTCCGGCGCATGGTCGCGCAAATGGACGCCGAGGGCTTCGGCTCCTGCACGAACCATGGCGAGTGCGAGGCGGCCTGCCCCAAGGGCATCAGCGTCGACTGGATCGCTCGCATGAACCGCGAGTTCGTCCGCGCCATGGTCACGGCCAAGGACGAGGTCGACGCCCGCGACTGACGCGAAGGGAGCGACCAGGTCCTCGTCCGGGGTCGTGGCCCCGGCGTGCCGGGCGCACTACAGGAGCTCCGATGGGCTCCTCGAAGCTTCACGAACTGCTGGCGGATTCCGCGGCCTCCTTCGAGGACGCCGCGCTGGTCGTGGCCCGGGACATCGACCCGCAGGCCGACCTGGCCGCGGCCCGAGCCACGCTGGCCGGTCTCGCCGAGGGCCTCCCGCCGAGCCTCGCGGGGCAGGCCCCGGCGATCCAGGCCGAGGCGCTGAGCGACCGCCTCGCGGTGGAGCGCGGCTACCGGGGAAACGAAGACGACTACTACGATCCGCGCAACAGTGACCTGACCTGGGTCCTGACCCACAAGAAGGGCCTGCCCATCACCCTCGGCGTGATCTACGTGGCCGTGGCCGAGCGCGCCGGCCTGAGGGCCGAGGGCATCGGCTTCCCGGGCCATTTCCTCGTGCGCATCGGCGGCGTCGACGGCGCCTACCAGGACCCCTTTCACGACGGGCGGGTCCTGAGCGAGCGCGACCTCGGAACGCTCGCTGAGCATTTTCTCGGAGGCCGCGCCCAGCTTCGAGCCGGGCATCTCCGGGCCGTCTCCCCGCGCGAGCTCGCGCTCCGCATGCTGGCCAACCTTCAGACGGCCTGGGCAACGCGCGGCGATGGGGCCCGGGCCATGGTGGCCGCGGACCGCCTCGTCGATCTGAACGGCGCCCCGGAACACTACCGAGACCGAGGGCTCTTGGCGCTTAGCGAAGGCGCCCACGCGGCGGCGGCGGAGGACTTTCGCCACTACCTCGAGGCCCGGCCGGCCGCCGAAGACGCCCTCGACGTCCGCGCGGCCCTCGCGGCCGCGGAACGCCACGGCGCCACGCTCAACTGAAGGGCGTCGCGCTCAGCGCGCGTCGCCGCCGAAGATGCGGCGCTCGAGCACGTCGGCGTAGCGGCACACCGAGTACGCCAGCGCCGCGGCCTCCCCGTCGCTCACACGGGCCAGCGGCGTAAAGCCCTGCACGACGATGTTCGGCATCTCGCGGCCGCCGTCGACGAGCTGCACGCGCGCGAAGCGGCTCTCCGGGATGCCGGCCAGGAGCATGGACGCATCGACCACGGCCGAGAGCTCGCCGACGTCGCATTCCACGCCGAGCAGCGTCTCGCCTTCGCAGAAGGGCTCGTTCGAGTCGAGCACGAAGAGCTTCGCGCGGTGCCAGCGCCCGTCCGGAAGGGGCACGTCCGCCTCCAGCGCCGCGCCTTCGTCGCCGTCGGCCACGGGACGGACCTTCGCGCGAAGCACCGCGAGCGTCCCCTCGAGGCGCGTTCGGAGATCGGCCTCGCGTCCAGCCTGCGCCGCGGGAGCGAGCGGCGACCACCGCACCTCGACCTCGGCCGGGACCGGGACGTCGCTCAGCAGGTAGCGCCTAATCAGATCGTCGAGGTCGTTCTCCGTGGCGTCGTCGGGGGTGAGGAACTCGACGGCCCGGTCGATGGTCACGGGACGCCCCCAGCCGACCACGAGCGGACGCCCGCCGAGGGCCCGGCGCCAGCTCCGCGAGCAGCTTCCCGTGTAGCAGGCGGCGAAGACGACGAGTTTGAGTCCGGGGTGCACGCGCGAGGCGTCGACATCGCCGGGAGCGACGACGCCGCCGTCGACGGTCTCGATGGCCCCGTCGGCGTGGCCGTGGGCGAGCCAGAACACGCCGGCGGGAGAAAGCCCATCCACGCCCTCCCCGGTCCCATAGATGGACGCGAGGAAATCGGCGTGCGTGGCCTCCTCGTCGATGACCACCGTGTAGCCGGCGGCGCGAAGCACTTCGACGTCGTCATCGATGTGCCCCCGGGCGAGGTCGAAGAGGCGCCGGTCGCCGGGCGCGTGTCGCTTGAGTCCGAAGTGAAAGAGAAACGCCTGGCCGGTCCCCAGGCCTTGGCCCGTGGGGAGAAGCACCACGCGCTTGTCCGGGTCGTCGGCGCGCGCTCCCGCGCTCCAGCCTTTGACACCCTTGGCCTTGCCCCAGCCGGCGGGCGTCTTGACCTCGTCGTCTTCGTCGCCCGGCACGGGCTCAGAAGTCGTCGCTCGACGCGAACTCCTGCTCGAGCTTGTCGGCGGTGCTGGCCACGACATGGAGCGGGAGCTCGAACTCCTCCATGTCCATGGTGGCCATCTGCACGCTGTAGCGAACCACGTAGATGTCGCGGTCGAGGCAGAGCGCGCCGACGGCGAACTGGAAGTTCTTCCGGAGCGCCACCTCCGCCGACATCTGGTCGAGGCGGCAGGCGGCGCTTGCGAAGTCGCACCACTCGCGGTTCATGGCTTCGAAACGCGACACGATGACCGCCTGGAGGCGGCCGTTCTGGTACTCGAAGACCAGCTTGAAGCTGTTCTCCTTGTCCTCGGCGAGCTTGTACTTCGAACGGGCGTATTCTTGAACTTCGGCCCACGTCGGCATGTCGACTCCCTCTACGTTGGGCGCCAGCGTACGAAGCGGGGGCGCTGGCGCCAAGCGCGAAGGCGAGGCGCCCGTGCTAAGGCCCTCCCGATGCAGGGACGCCGACGCCCGCTCCGCGATGCGCTCGCGGCCGCGAGGGACAGCGCGCGGGACTTGCAGAAGGCGAGCATGCGGCAAGCCTTGGCCGCGGAGCTCGGCGCCGCGCCGCCGCTCATGCGCCACGCACTCCCGGCGGGGCTCCGCGGCCTCTCCGGGGAAACGCTGGCGCACGTGCTCGCGCGGCGCGCTCGGTCGACCCCTGGCGGTTGCGCGCTGATCGACGCGGAGTCCGAGCAGTCCCTTTCCTGGGCAGAGCTCGAAGCGTCGGCGGGAGCCATCGCGGCCCGCCTCGCCCGGGAGGGGGTGCGTCAGGGCGACGTGGTCGCGCTCCCGATGCCGAGCGGCGTGCGGAGCTTCGCGGCAGTGCTCGCGGCGGCGCGGCTCGGCGTGACGGCGGCGCTCGTGAACCCACAGCTTCGAGGCCGGCCGCTGGCTCACGCGGTGGAGGTGGCCCGGCCCGCGAGGGTGCTGGTGGCGCCGGAGCTCGCCAGCGCTCTGGACGAGGCCCGGGTGACGACGCCGAGGGTGCTGGACGACGGCCGTTCGGGCGCGCCGGCGCCGGCGCCGGTGCGCGTGCGGCCCGGCGAGGACTTCGTCTACATCTACACCTCGGGCACCACCGGGCAGCCGAAGCCCGTGCGCGTCTCCCACGTCAAGGCGCTCGCCCTGGGAGCGGCCTTCGGAGCCGGGGTGTTCGGTTTCGGCGCGAAGGGAGGCGCCGGCACGCTCTACAACGTGCTCCCGCTACATCACGCGAGCGGGCTACTTCTCGGCGCCGGCGCGTGCCTCGCGACGGGGGCGACCATGGTGCTGCGGCCGCGCTTTCGCGCGAGCGCGTTTTGGGACGACGTGCGCCGTCACGACGTCACGGCGCTTCTCTACATCGGCGAGCTCTTCCGCTTCGTGCTGGCGCAGCCGGCGTCGCCCCGCGACCGGCACCATGGCGTCCGCGTCGCCGCGGGCAACGGCCTTCGCGCGGACGTGTGGCGCGCCTTTCAGCAACGCTTCGCCGTGCCGCGCATCGTGGAGTTCTACGGAGCGACGGAGGCCCCGGGCGCGCTCATCAACCTGACGGGCCGCGTGGGCAAGGTCGGGCACCTGCCGCTGCGTCGCGCGGGGTGGCTCCGGCTCGCTCGCTACGACCCGGACTCCGGGGACCTCGTGCGGGGCCGGGACGGCTTCGCCATCGAATGCGCGACGGACGAAGCCGGCGAGCTGCTCGTGCGCGTGCCGCAGCTGGGGCCCGTGCGCGACCTGCTCTTCCCCGGCTACACGGACCGGGCGGCGACGGAGCGGAAGCTCGCCCGGGACGTCTTCGCGACCGGCGACCAGTGGTTCCGATCCGGAGACCTGCTCACGCGGGACGCCGACGACTACTACGCCTTCGTCGATCGCGTGGGAGACACCTTCCGCTGGAAGGGCGAGAACGTCGCCACGGCCGAGGTGGAGACGGTGCTGTCCTCGGCGCCGGGGGTGCAGGCGGTGGTCGTGGTGGGCGTCACCGTGCCGGGCTACGAGGGGCGCGCGGGCCTCGCCGCGCTGGTGCTCGCGCCCGGCGCCGCCTTCGACGGAAACGCCTTGGCCAAGGTGGCCGCGGAGCTGCCCGATTACGCGCAGCCGCGCTTCGTGCGGTTGCTGGCCGATCTGGACACGACGCAGACGTTCAAGGTGCAAAAGGTGAGACTGCGGCGCGAAGGCGCCGATCCCTCGACGGTTCGGGATCCGCTCTATCTGCGCATGGGGGAGAGCTACGTGCCGCTCGAGGCCGACCTCTGGGACCGCGTCATCACCAAGGAATGCCGCGTTTAGCGGCGTCCGACGGAGTTCGGAGCCGCTGGCATCCCTGGCGCCCGACGTTGCGCGGGTGTTTCCAAACGTTGACGAAGCCGTGGTCGCCCACTACCGTTCGCGGACGTCGGTTTGTTCGGTGCTCGAACAAACCATCGACCAGGGGTGAAGACTAACGGCGCGTTGCCCGCGAGGGCACGGCCGGTTCACGACGGGCGCGCTACGCGCCGGGAGCCCGGTACGGGTTCACGAGGAGACTTGGAATGGAAAAGTTTACGCGCTGGGGGCTGATCGCCCTCCTGCCGATCCTCTCCTTCTGTGGAGACGACGACGGAACGACGGGTACGCCCGACGACATGGCCATGGACATGGTCATGGTGGACATGGCGGACCCGGACATGGGTCCCGACGACATGGGTCCGGACGACATGGGTCCGGACGACATGGGTCCGGACATGCCCGCCCCGATGCTCGAGAGCATCGCCGTGGACCCGGCGACGGCCACGCTCGCTCCGGACGCCACCCAGGCTCTGACGGTGACCGGCACGTTCGATGACGCCAGCACCATGACGCTCACCGAGGGCGTGACCTTCGCGAGCTCCGACGACGCCGTAGCCACCGTCGACGCGGCCGGTCTCGTGACCGCCGTCGCCGCCGGCGAGGCCACCATCACCGCCACCGTCGGCGCGCTCAGCGCCACGTCCACGGTCACCGTCGAGTTCGCCGGGACCCCCGACTTCGTCGTCTTCGACGACGCCTTCGGCGCCGGCATCTCCTTCTCCGAGTTCGGCGGCTCGACGAACGTCGTCGAGCCCACGATGTCGATGCCCTTCGCCGGCACGACCGCGCTCCAGATCTCCGTGCCCGCCGCGGGCTACACCGGCGGCTCGCTCGTCATCGATACTCCCGTGGACCTGAGCGGCTACGACGCCGTGCAGTTCTACGTGCGCGCCAGCATGGAGGCCCGGCTGAACGTCGCTGGCCTCGGCAACGACCTGTCGCCCGGCGTCCCCTTCAACACGGAAATCCAGATCCCTGGCGGCCCGGGCGTGCCCGTCACCACCACCTGGACGCAGTACACGATTCCGATCCCGGACCCGGCCCGCGCCACGTCCCTCGCGGGCCTCTTCCACTTCGCCGAGGGCTCCGAAGAGGGCGGCTACGCCATCTTCCTCGACGAGATCCGCTACGTGGACCTCCCGGACGGCACCATCACGAACCCGCGCCCGGCCATCGCCACCGAGGACCGCACCATCGCCGTTGGCGAGACCGTTCCCGTCAACGGTGAGTCCGCCATCTTCGACGTGGACGGAACGGACGTCCTCGTCGCGCCGGCCGGCATCGGCTTCTTCGAGGTGGTCTCCTCGGACGCCGCCGTGGCCACGATCACCGCGGAGAACGACATCACCGGCGCTGGCCCCGGCATGGCGACGGTCACCGCGCGCCTTCAGGGCGTCGATGCCGCGGGTTCCAACGGCATCACCATCTCCGCGCCCACGGCGGAGTTCGTGGTTTTCGACGACGACTTCGCGCCCGGCGTGACGTTCAACGCCTTCGGTGGCTCCATCAATGACGTCACGGTCAGCACCGCGGAGTTCTTCTCGGGTACGGCATCGCTGCGCATCGGCGTCCCCGATACGGCGTACACGGGCGGCTCGCTCGTCATCGCCACGCCGACGGACCTCACGGCCTACGACGCAGTTCAGTTCTACGTCCGCACGGACACGCCGGGCACGCGCCTGAACGTGGCGGGCTTGGGCAACGATCTGTCGCCGGGCGTTCCCTTCAACACCGAGATCCAGATCCCCGGTGGCCCGGGCGTCCCGCTCACCTCGACCTGGACCCAGTTCACGATCCCCGTACCGGACCCTTCGAGGACCATGGACTTCACGGGCCTCTTCCACTTCGCCGAGGGCTCCGAGGAAGGCGCCTACGTCATCTTCATCGACGAGATTCAGTGGGTGACGCTCGGCACCATCACCAACCCGCGGCCCGCCATCGCCACCGAGGCGCGGACCATCAACGTGGGTGACGTGGTGCCGGTGAACGGCGAGTCCTGCATCTTCGACGTCGCGGGCACCGATGTGCTCGTCGCGCCGTCGGGCATCGGCTTCTTCACCGTGACGTCCTCCATGCCCTCGGTCGCCGGCATCACGGCGTCCAACGACATCGAGGCCCTCGCCGGGGGCACGAGCGCGGTCACGGCCATGCTTCAGGGCGTGATGGCCGCCGGCAGCAACGACATCACCGTCAACATGCCCTGAGCAGGGGCGCTCTCGCGCAGATGCCGCGTCCGGACGCCCGGGCGCGGCATTTGCCGTTAAGAGCTCGGCCACGGCGCCTATGCTCCTGCACGATGAACGAGACCCGCTGGAATCACGTGCTCGACGCCCAGGACATCGTGGCCTTCATGGACGAGGTGTTTCCGCGGGCAAACACCCTCGCGTCCATCGAGTCCCTCGGCGCCGGGCGGATCGTGATGGCCCTGCGCATGGACGAAGGCTCGGACCGCTACCTTCGTCCCGGCGGAACACTGAGCGGGCCCACGCTGATGAGCTTGGCCGATACGGCCATGTATTTCCTCGTGCTCAGCCTGGTGGGACGCGAGGCGCTGGCGGTGACCGCCAGTCTGAACATGCACTTCCTGCGGCGCCCACCGGCTGGGCCGCTCCGGGCCGAAGCGTCCATGCTCAAGCTCGGACGGCGCCTCGCCGTGGGCGACGTGCAGCTACGCTCCGAGGGCGTCGCGGGCCCCGTGGCCCACGCGACCGTCAGCTACGCGCTCCCCGCGAGCCGCTGAACGACGGTCTAGGCGTCGAGGCCCCGGTGACGTCTAGCCCGCGAGCGCCTTCTCGATGAGGGCCACGTCGTCTGGGCGAAGCGGGAGCTTCAGCGCGGCGGCCTGGCCTTCCGTGCTCATCTTGCGCCAGGTCTTCTGCAGGATGCCGATGAGCTTGGCCTCGTCGTGTTGGGCCGCGAAGGCCGCCCAGTAGTGACGGAGGAAGCAGAGGCAGATCACGTCCTCGAGCAGCTGCACCTCCGGGTCCGACTTGATGCCCTTCTTCTGGAGCATCTTTCGGACCTGGCGCACCGTCTCGTCGTCGTACCCGACGTCGCGGAGAATGGCCTCGGCCTCGTCGGCGTGCACGCCGTAGAGGTGCGTGCGCCAGCGGTGGTACCCCGCGCGGTCCATGGGGAAGTCACTTCGGGGCACGGTCCAGCGGCGGATGTGCTGGGCCCGCGCCGCGAGCTGCACGGGGTCGCTCGCGTCCGGGGCGAAGGCGCGGAGCGTGGCGCTCATACGCTGGCCGTAGAGCAGCTCCTTCGGCACCTCCTGGTGGCCGTCGTGGTCGAGGTTCGGGTCCTGGGCGTTCGCCGCGTCGATGCGGTCGAAGGCCGCCGCAAGGCGCTCTTCCGGGCTCATCGCTCCGAGACTAGTTCCAGTCCGGGCCCGCGTCAGGGCCGGCCGATGGGTGCGCCGGTTGGCCACGGCCGCGCGACCGGCCAAGGCCGCCTGGGCGCCGCTGAGCGAAAACTCGCTGGACCCGCCCGCAGAAGGGGATACGGCACGCTCATGGGGACCCTCTCCACCGCGACCACGGCCCTGACCACGGCCGCCCGCCTGCTGGCGCCACCGCGGCACGTGCCCGGCGCGCCGCCGCGCCTCGACCAGGAGCGGCCGCTGGTCGGTCACATGGCCGAGTTCGTGAAGAACCCCTTCGGCCTCCTGCTCCGCGCGCAGAACGTCGGCCACGAGATGATCGCCTTTCGCCTGCTCTTGCAGGACGTGGTGCTCGTAAGCGGGCCCGAAGCCCACGAAGCGTTCTTCCGCGCGCCGGACGATCAGCTCTGCCGCCGCGAGGCCTACAAGCTCATGACGCCGATCTTCGGCGAAGGCGTGGTCTTCGACGCGCCGGGCCCGCGCCTCGACGAGCAGATGCGCCTGGTCATGAAGATGCTTCGGGACCAGCGCATGCGCGGCTACCCGCCCATCATCCAGGACGAGACGCGCCGGCAGGTCGCGAGCTGGGGCCGGGCCGGTGAGGTCGATCTGCTCGACCTGATGAAGGAGGTCACGCTCTACGCCTCGAGCCGCTGCCTCATCGGCGACGAGTTTCGCGACGGGATGACCCACGAGTTCCACGCGCACTACGGGCATCTCGAAAAGGGCATCAACCCCATCGCCTACCTCTACCCGAACGCGCCGCTGCCCAGCTTCCGGCGCCGGGACGAGGCGCGGCGGAAGCTCGTGGCCCAGGTCGACGCCATCTTCTCCCGGCGGCAGCGCGAAGGAGACACGCCCGACGACGGCATGCAGGCGCTCATGGACGCGCGCTACAAGGATGGCGGACGCCTCGACGCCCACGAGATCACCGGCATCTTCATCGCCATCATGATGGCCGGGCACCACACGAGCGCCGGCACGGCCGCCTGGACCGTGCTCGAGCTCGTGCGCCGGCCCGAGCTCCTCGCCCGCGTGCGCGCCGAGGTCGACGCGCACATCGAGGCCGATGGCTCGCTCAGCTACCAGGCGCTCCGGCAGATGCGCTTCCTCCACGACGTCATCAAGGAAGTGCTGCGCCTTCACCCGCCGCTCATCTTCCTCTTCCGGAAGGTGCTCCGGGACTTCAGCCACGGCGGCGTCACGGTGCCGGCGGGCTCCTTCCTTTGCGCCTCGCCGGGCGTGGCCCATCGACTCGGCCGGGTCTTCCCGGAGCCCGAGCGCTTCGATCCGGACCGCTACACGCGCGGCGAGGACCGAAACCCCTTTGCCTGGATCGCCTTCGGCGGGGGCAAGCACAAGTGCACGGGCAACGCCTTCGGGCTCCTTCAGCTGAAGGCTGTGGTCGCCACGCTCGTGCACAGCTTCGACTTCGAGCTTGCGCAGCCCGACTCGAGCTACCGGGACAACTACGAGAACGCGACGGTCATGCCCTGGCAGCCCTGCCGCGTGCGCTACCGGGAGCGGGACCGCTCGAAGGACGCCCAGGTGTCCGTGCCCGTGCGCCAGCGCGAGACGCTCCTCGACCGTGAGCGGCCCGTCGAGGTCTCCATCGATCCGGGCCTCTGCCAGGGGCACAGCGTGTGCGTCTCCGAGCTCCCGCGGGTTTTCCGCGTGGCACCCAGCGGCGAAGCGCAGCTCCTGGACGACGCCGGCTCGCTCCACGAAGGCGCGCGGGTCTACGGCCGCGACCACACGGAACGCGGGGCGCTCTACGACGCCCTCGAGCGGGCCTACGAGCACTGCCCGAACGCCGCCATCTCGCTCACGCAGGATTAGAGGACACGCCATGACCATGACCCCCGACCCCGTTTGGCATCCCACCACCGTGGCCCCGGCGCGCCCCACGCCGCGCGAAGAGCTCGAGGAGATGGTCGCCCGCTGGAAGGACGCGAACGACCGCGCCGAAGCGACCGGCGACTGGGCCACGCATCTCGGCGCCATGTACACGGACGACGCGCTCTACCGCTGGAACATCGGCCCGAACGAAGAGTTCGTGGCGCGCGGCAAGCAGGAGATCATCGACAACGCCGTGGGCTACCAGATGGATGGTTTCCAGGGCTGGCAGTACCCCTACGACCGCTTCCTCATCGACGACAAGGTCGGCGAGGTGGTGGGCTTTTGGCGGCAGATCGCCCCGGTGAAGCGCGACGACGGCTCGGACTACGTCGTGAGCGGCGTGGGCGGGAGCTGGTTCCGCTACGGCGGCGACTTCAAGTGGAGCTGGCAGCGCGACTTCTTCGACCTCGGCAACGTGATGGCGCTCTTCGCCGAGCTCGCCGCCGACGGCAAGCTCGACCCGGTCGTGAAGAAAAAGCTCCACACCATGGCGACGAAGAAGGACCTGCTCCCGGGGCACGAGCCCATCCGTAAGGGCGCCGGGGGCGCGCTCCGCAAGGTGAAGCAGGGCGTCTCCATCGCGAAGGTCTTTCTCCTCGGCAAGTAGGCCGGCGAGGCCCAGCCACTTCGCGCGCTTGGGTCCTCGCACGGCCGGCCCTACGTCTCGGGGGTGAGCGGGGCCCTCGTCATCGCCATCGCGTTTCTCGCGACCCTCGGCGGGCTCGCGCTCGTGCAGCGCGGCCGGAAGAACCTCGCCGCGTTGCTGGCCACGGTGAGCACGCTCGTGGTCGGCGGCCTCCTCGCGGACCAGCTCCACTCGCTGCGGGAGAGCCCGGCCCGGGCGGAGCCGGCGCGCGCACCCACGCCCAGCCTGTGGACCGAGCGGCCGAGCTGGGTAGCGCCGGGTTGCGAGGACATACGGGACCCGGCGCTTTGCAGCGGGCTGGCCGTGTACCACGTGCGGCGCTGCGACACCTGCCACAGCCTCGAGGCCGAGGGCGGCGCGCTGTCCTTCGCCGGCCTCTGGGGACGGGAGCGCGAACTCCGGTCCGGGGAAACGGCGCGCGTCGACCGGCCCTACCTGCTCCGAAGCCTGCTTCGTCCGAGCTACGACGTGCCCGCCGGCTACGAGGGGCCGCCCATGCCGCGCTTTCGCCTCCGGGCCTTCGAGCTCGACGCGCTCGAGACGCTCCTGACGGAGCTGGCCGACGGCGCGCTGCCCGTAGACGCGCAGGGGCCCGAAGCGCCGGCCGACGCGGCGCACGCCACCGCCGCTCCCTGAGCGACCGGGGGCCCGGCGGGGCCTTGTGCTCGCGCCAGGCACCCTCCACGTTGCGCGCCATGAACGACGCCCGCCGCATGGACGCGCAGGCTCTCGAGGGCCTGAATCTCCCGCCGCTGGACGGCCCGGCGCTGATTACCGGGGCGAGCGGCTTCATCGGCTCACGGCTCCGCGACGCGCTCCTCGCCGCCGGCGCCGACGTGGTGTCGCTGCGGCGCGCGGGCTCCCCGCCGGCGACGCGCGGTCGAAGCGTGGAGGCGTCCTACGCGGACGTCGCGAGCCTCGAACGCGCCGTAGAGGAGGCGGCACCGGCCTACGTCTTTCACGTGGCCGGCGTGACCAAGGGCGTGCGCTACGAGGACTTCCGGCGAGGCAACGTCATGCCCACGGAGAACTTGCTCCTGGCGGTGCGAAAGGCCGCCCCGGACGTTCGGCGCGTCCTGCACGTGAGCAGCGGCGCCGCCTACGGCCCGACGGCGGTCGACCGGCCGCTCTGCGAGGACGACCCGCGGCGGCCGCTCGAGTACTACGGCCAGTCCAAGCTCGAGGCGGAGCGCGTCGTCGAAGCCTGGGACACGCTGCCCTGGACCATCGCCTCGCCCGTGGCCGTCTACGGCCCCGGGGACGTCGACGTCTTCGAGCTCTTCCGCCTCGGGCGCCGGGGGCTCAAGCTCTTCTACGGCAACCGGGACCAGGTCGTGAGCACCATCTACGTGGACGACCTGATCCGCGGGCTCGTGCTCGCCGCCACCAAGGAGGCGGCCATCGGCCGGAGCTACTTCCTGGCGGAGGAGACCGCGACCACCTGGGGCGCCTTTCAGAACGCCATCGCCCGGCTGCGGTCCTTCCCGAGCCTCACCCTCGACCTCGGCGCCGGCGCCGCGGACCTGGCCGGCACGCTCGGGGAGCTCGCGACGCGCTTCGACGGAAAGGCGCGGGTGCTCAACCGGCAGAAGGCGCAGCTCAACCGCGCCGAGGCCTGGCTCTTCGACGGGGCCCGGGCGCGCGCCGAGCTCGGCTTCGAAGCCCGCGTCAGCCGCGCCGAGGGCATCCCGCGCACGGACGCTTGGTACCGCGCGGCCGGCTGGTACTGAGGGAGCACCGCGGCCTCGCAGTCTCGGCGTTTCGGCCCTAGGACCCGGACGCCATGAACGCCTTCGACGACGAACGCATCGTGCGCGGCCTCTCGTTCATCGAGGGCCTTTCCTGGCTCGTGCTCGCCTTCGTGGGCATGCCGCTCAAGTACCTGGCGGGCCTGCCCGTCGCGGTGCGCATCTCGGGCATGGCCCACGGCGTGCTCTTCGTGCTGCTGGGCCTCGCCGTCGCCGAGCGCTTCTTCCGCGGACGCTGGTCCTTCGGCCTCGCGGCGAAGGTGGTGGGCATCGCGCTGATTCCCTTCGGCGCGCTGGTGCTCGAGGGCCGCTGGCGGAAGCAGGGCCTCCTGGCCGACCGAGAGCCAGCGCGCGCGATGCCGGCAGAGTAGCCGGCACGCGGTGTGTGCTTGGGGGATCAGGCGTACACGACCACGGGCGCGCAGCGGAGCGGCTCGGCGCCGAAGAACCACTGGGAGTGGCAGCTCGGGGCACAGGGTGCACGGCGGGACGAGTGGGAGGGGGCGGCCGCCGGCGCCCCGCCGGCGACCGCCACTCGGCTGGCCGGGAAACGGCAGTGATTCCGACGCGGCTGCGCTGGCGCGGCGCGTGCTCTGCATCGCCGCATGGCGTCTGCGGCTTCGGTGCTGGTCGCGCCCGGCGGTCGTATCTACGCGCGGCGAAGGCCGGAGCGCACGGTGCTGCACGCCGCCCTGCGCGCCCACCTCGAGGCATTCCGCGCGGAGCGTGCGCGCCGTGACCGCCCGCTGCCGAGCTATGTCGATGCGGCGCTCGAGGGTCTGCTCGGCTGCGGTGACCTCGCCAAGGGCTTCGCGCGCTTTCGCTGCGACGACTGCGGCACCGACCGGCTGGTGGCCTTCAGCTGCAAGGACCGGGGCGTGTGCGCGAGCTGCATGAGCCGGAGGCAGACGCAGCTGGCGGCGCATCTCGTGGACCGGGTGTTTCCGGCGGTGCGCCTCCGGCAGTGGGTGCTGAGCGTGCCGTTCTGGCTGCGGTGGCGGATGGCCTTTGACCACGACCTCTGCCTCGCCGTGCACCGCGAGATGATGTCGGTCGTGCACGGCTTCTATGCGGCCCGGGTTCGCCAGGCCGGCCGCGTGGCCGGGGAGAGCGGCGGCGTAACGGTGATTCAGCGCTTCGGGAGCGCGTGCGAACTGAACGTGCACTTCCACAGCCTGCTGCTCGACGGGGTCGTGGTGCCGGCCGACACGCCCGACGACGACACGCTCCGCTTCCGTCCGGTGCGCCCCCCGAGCGACGACGAACTCCGCGAGCTCTGCAGCGATATCGAGCAGCGCGTGCGCCGGCTCCTGGTCGCCCGCGGCCTCTGGGAGGACGACGAC
>JBCCAW010000331.1:0-6642 GCA_039814655.1 Myxococcota bacterium
CGAAGAGCGCGGCGTCGGGCATGGTGTTCCAGAGCAGGTAGGACAGGCGGCTCGCCACCTCGTAGCCATCGAGGGGAACGTCACCGCTCGCGTCCGGCGCCGCGGAGCGCTCCACGCGGTAGAGAAAGTGCGGCGACTGCAGCAGCGCCGTCACCAGCTGCGTGGCGGCCGCCCCGAAGGCGTCCTCCTCCGCGGCCGAGCCCGCCGCGGCGGCGTCCTCGAAGAAGCGCAGGTAGCGGTCCCGCGCGGCGGCTTCGAGGGGCCGGCGGAAGGCCCGGGAGCCGAGGGTCTCGACCAGCGTCTCGGCGCAGCCCGGCGCACCGCAGCCGAAGCGCGCGATGAAGCCGTCCCGGTCCGCCACGGCCGCCGCGGCGACGGCTTCCGCCGCGCGCTGCAGGTCCCGGGCGAGCTGCGGGCCGACGACGAGCGCGTCCGCGGCGTTGTCGAGGCCGTCGCGCTCCGGGTCCGCCGCGAAGCGCCCCGCCGAGGTGGACGCGAGGCTTACGCCGAGCAGGTCCTCGACGGTGTTGGCGTACTGGCGCGGGGTGAGGCGTACCACCCGCGAGCGATCGGCGAGCGGTGGCTCGCAGCGCGGCGGCGGCGCGTCCGTACCCGCGTCGGTCACGAGCGGCGGGGCGTCGTTGGGCCGGGGGCCTGCTGGCGCGCCGGCCCGCTCCGGCGAGCAGCTCACGAGTGCGGCGAGCGCGAGCGGAACCCAGCGAGTCATGCAGCGGGCACCGTAGCGCCCGACGCCGGGCTGGGGCAAGGGCGTAGCCGGCGCCAAATGGCTGGGATTACGACTATTCCCACGCCGCGCGGGCCCCGGGTTCCGGCGGCCGCTGGCGGGGCGCTCGGGCGCCTGTAGACTCCCGCGCCATGCGCCCGATCACGCTGCTCTCGCTGCCCGCGGCCCTCCTCGCTGGGCTCCTCCTCGTCGCCTGCCGGAGCCCCGAGCCCAACGACCAGTCGTACCGGGATCGCCGCGCCGCCGCTCGGTCCGCGGCCGCGGACCCTGCGGGTACCACGGGCGGTCAGGCGGCGGGCCCCGGCACCGGCGAAGAGGCGTCGCCCACGGGCGGCGCGGCGGCGGACACGCAGGCGGACACGCAGGAGGCGCGGAACCCGGCGCTGCTCGATCCGTCGCTCGCGAACGCGACGGCGCCGGCGACCTTCACGGTGAAGCTCGAGACCACCGAGGGCGACGTGCTCATCGACGTGACCCGCGCCTGGGCGCCGCTCGGCGCCGACCGCTTCTACAACCTCGTGCGCATCGGTGCCCTCGACGACGTCGCCTTCTTCCGCGTCATCGAGGGGTTCATGGCGCAGGTGGGACTGAACGGAGACCCGGCGGTGAACCGCGCCTGGAAGGACGCGACCATCCAGGACGACCCGGTCACGCAGAGCAACACGCGGGGCATGGTGAGCTTCGCGACGAGCGGACCCAACAGTCGCGTGCAGCAGTTCTTTATCAACTTCGGCAACAACGTGCGCCTCGACGGCATGGGTTTTTCGCCCTTCGGCCGGGTCCGGGACATGACGGTCATGGACACGATCCACAGCGGCTACGGCGAGGGCGCGCCGCGCGGCCGGGGCCCGAGCCAGGGGCGCATCACGAACGAGGGCAACACCTACCTCCGCGCCGCGTTCCCGGAGCTCGATTACATCCGCCGCGCCACGCTCGTCGAGAGCTGACGCTCGGCTGGCGCGCGGCACGCTGCGGGACCAGAGAGGACGCGTGAGCGAGCCACCAGGGGCGCCGGCGGCGCCGCACCGGTCCAAAGCCTCGGGGCTCGCCGCGCTCGCGGCCGCGACGCTCGGCTGGGGTTTCCTGCCGCTCTTCTGGAAGGCGGTCGCGCACCTTCCGCCCCTCGAGGTGCTGGCCTGGCGCATCGTGTGGACCACCGCGCTCACGCTGGGGCTGCTCTTGGCCCTGGGCCGGGCCGCGTCCCTCGCCGCGGCCTACCGGGACCGCCGGCAGCTGGCCGCGACGGCGCTCTCGAGCGTGCTGATCAACGGCAACGGCCTGATCTTCATCATCGGCGTCGCGACGGACCGGGTCACGGAAGTGAGCCTCGGCTACTACCTCACGCCGCTCTTCAACGTGGTGCTCGGCGTGGTGGTGCTCCGGGAGCGGCTGACCCTGGGCCAGTGGGCCGCCCTCGCGCTCGCCGTGGCGGCCGTGGCCCGGCTGGTGCTGGCCGGCAGCGGCGTTCCGACCCTCGGCCTCGGGCTGATGCTTCTCTTCGGCCTCTACGGGCTCGTGCGCAAGATGGCGCCGGTGGAGCCGCTCATGGGGCTCCATCTGGAGATGACGCTCGCGACGCCCGTCGCCCTGGGGCTGCTCGCCTGGGGCACGCCGGGCTTTCACGCCTTCGTGGCCCAGGGTCCGGCGCAGGCTGGGCTCCTCGTGCTCGCGGGCGTCTTCACGGCGCTGCCGCTCTACTTCTTCGCCTATGGCGCCAAGCGGCTGCCCTATGCGCTCGTGGGCGTCTTCCTCTACGTGGCGCCTTCGCTCCAGCTCGCGCTCGCCGTGTTCCACTTTGGCGAGCCCCTGACGACGGAAAAGGCCGAGGCCTTCGGCCTGCTCTGGGTGGCCATCGCGCTCTACCTCTTCTTCGAAGCCCGGCGCGCGCGCCGCGATTCCGAGGGCGCGCACAACTGAGCGCCGGCGGAGCCGAACAGGGCGTATTCCGAAGGAGGAAGCGCTCATGTCCGGTACGTCACCCGTCTCGTCGTCGCCCGTTTCATCATCCCGGCCCCCGGCCGGCCCGCCCGCACCGCCGCCGGACCCCTCGCCCGCGGCCGTCGTCGACGACGCGGCGGCGCGCATCGATCGCACGCAGCGCGTGCATCGCCCTCGCCGCGGCCACGTCGCCTTGGACGCGGCCATGCGCGGCGCCCGCAGCGCCTATGACGCCCACGGGCGCATCGGGCTCCAGCAGTGGCTCGCGCGCCCCTCGAACCGCGCTGCCGCCGCGCTCCTCGCCACGACCTCGGAGAGCGTGCTCGAAGCCGGCGGCCTCGGGTCCTCTGCCCGGGACGTGGTCGGCGACGTCGCCGTCAGCCGCGCGCGCTTTCTGCTCGTACGCCGCGCGAACGAGGCCGTCGGCGAGCAGGTGCGCGGGCTCTCGCAGCTCCTGGTGGACCCCGAGGCCTCGGTGACGACGCTCCGGGAAGCCGCGCCGGGCACCCCGGAAGCGGAGCTCGCGGAGCGCCTCGGGCTCCGCGGGGATGCCGGCGACGTTCGGCGCCTCGAGTCTGGCGTGGAGCAGGCCATCGTCGGCCTTCGCCGCTTCCAGACGGCCATTCACGGGCAGAGCTGGGACAACGCCGAGTTCCCCCGGGGCATCGCCGCCTCGGTCCGGGAGATGACGCGAGGCAGGCCGCTCCCGGCGGACTCGCCGCTGGCCGAGGGGCTCGAGACCACGGACCTCTGGAACACGGTGACCGACGGCGTCAGCACGGTCCTCGAGGTGGTGCAGCTCGGCCGGGAGGGGGCGCAGATCGCGCATCACCTCGCCACCGGCGCGCGCTTGGCGGCGGGCACCGGCATGGCCCTGGCCGTCATCGGCCTGTCCATCGGTCTCGGCCTGCACCACCTCGCCGAGGACGCCCATGACGACATCTACGACGTGGGCAAGGCGCTGCTCGGCGAGGTGCCCGAGGCGGAGCGATGAACCGCTCCCTTTCGGTGGCCGGCACTGTCGCGAAGTCCGAGGCAGCAAAGTCCGGGGCAGCAACGTCCGGGGCAGCAAAGTCTGCGGCCCAGGGCACGCCGCGCTGGCGCTGCTCGGCGGAGTTTCATCTCCCCCGGCGGAGCATCGGCTTTCGCGGCGACCACCCGAGCGCCGAGTCCGGCCGGCTCTTCGTCGCGCTCTTCATCGTGGTCTTCGGGCCTCTCGCTTTCGCGGCTCCGGCGCTCGCGGGCGTGCTCCTCGTCTTCACCGTGGTGCTTGCGATCCAACACGGGCTCCGCGCGCGGCCGGCCTTTCGCGTTCGTGGGATCCGCCGTCGCCTCGCGCGCCGGGCGACGGGTCCGGACGGCGGCGGCGAGCTGGTGCGCCTCGAGGGGACGGTGAGCGCGTCCGAGCGGGCCGATGGCGTCGTGCTCGGCACCGGCGCGGAGCTCTGGCCTCCGCGCTTCACGGTCACCTTCGAGGGCGGCGAGGCCCAGGTCGAGCCCAGCGCCCTCTGCGTCGCATCGGACACGGCGGTGCGCCTCGGCGACCGCGTCGAGCTGCTCGGTCCGGCCACGCGAAGGGCTCCGGGCGCATCGCGGACCGGCGGCTACCGGTCGACGCGACTGACGCTCAGCTTCGAGGGAACGCCCGAGCGACCCATCTTCGTTCGCAAGAGCACGGACGCGCGCGGCTGAGCGCCGGTCCCTGGTCCGCGTCGCCGGGACCGTCCCCGGGCGGCCCGAAGGAGCGCTCGTGGTGGTCCGCGCCCCGGGCGCTCAGGCCAGCGTGGCCTTCACCTTGGCAAAGACCGCGTCGAGGTCCGTGAGCTCCTGAAGCTCGTCCTCGGGGATCTCGAGGCCAAACTCCTTCTCCACGTCGGCCACGATCTCGATGGCCATCATGCTGTCGATGCCCAGGTCCTGGAACGACGTGCCGTCGGGCACCTCGTCGAGCTCCGCGACCTCCGCGATGATCGCGCGGAGCTTCTCCCGCGCCTCCTTCTCCTTCGCCGACAACTCGTCCACCACCGACTCCTCGCTCTGCACCCACGGCCCATGAGGCGCCGCTCAGGGATGCTCCTCCAGCGCGCCGGCTTCGTACAGGGCCTTGGCCTTCCGGCGCTGCGCTTTACCGCTGCTCGTCTTCGGCAGCGTGCCGAGGGGCACCACGGCCACGTGCCCGGGCTTCAGGCCGAACTTGGCGGCCACCTCCTCCGCGACGCGCTCGCGGAGGGACGCCGCGTCCGCCGAGTGGGCTTCGGCGGCGACGACGAGCTCTTCCGTGCCGTCGCGGAGCACGCTGAAGGCGAACACGTTGCCCCGGCGGACGCCCTCGAGGTCGCCCACGGCCCACTCGATGTCCTGCGGGTGATGGTTGGCGCCGCGGACGATGATGAGGTCCTTGACGCGCCCGCAGATGAAGAGGTCACCGTCCGCGCGGTAGGCCAGGTCGCCGGTGCGGAGATAGCCGCCCTCGGCGAAGGCCTCCGCGGTGGCGTCCGGGCGCTGGAAGTAGCCGGCGGTCACGCTGGGCCCGCGCACCCAGACCTCGCCCACCTCGCGTTCGCCGACATCGTCGCCGGCATCGCTGACGAGGCGGAGGTCGTGGTCCGGGAAGGGGCGCCCGCAGCCGACGATCTCGATGGCCTCCTCGGCGTCCGTGGCCTCGGCGCGGCCTTCGCGGAGCGCGACGGGGTCCACGCGGTCGACGCGCATGGGCGCGCCCAGCGCGTGAAACGTGATGGCCAGCGTCGACTCGGCCATGCCGTAGCAGGGCAAGAAGGCCTTCGCGTCGAAGCCCGCCGGCGCGAAGTGCGCCGCGAAGCCCTCGAGGGTCTTGGCGCGAATGGGCTCGGCGCCGCTCCCGGCGACGCGGAGGGACGAGAGGTCCAGCGCCGCCAGGTGCCGCTCCTTCACCCGCCGCGTGACGAGCTGATAGGCGAAGTTCGGAGCGAAGGTGATGGTGCCCCGGTGCTTGGTGATCTGCTCCACCCACAGCCGCGGGCTCCGGGCGAAGCTCTCCGTCGGAAGCAGCACCACCGGGATGTCCATGACGAGCGTGCCGAGCACGAAGCCGATGAGCCCCATGTCGTGAAAGAGCGGCAGCCAGCTCACGCCGAGGTCGTCGTCGTTGCGGTCGAGTCCGTGTGGGCCGAGAAAGGCCGAGGCGTTGGCCACGAGGTTGCCGTGGCTCACCTGCACGCCCTTGGGCTTGGAGGTGCTGCCGCTCGTGAACTGCAAAAAGCAGAGGTCGTCCGGACCGAGGTCCGGCGTCACGAAGGCCGGAGGCGTCCCCTCGAAGGCCGCCGGGACCTCGAGCACCTCGCGAAGCGTTCCGGCGTGCGCCCGCGCGCGTTCGACCACCTCGCGGTTGCCCGGCAGGCAGCAAGCGAGCTCCGCGCCGCTCTCGCGCATCACGTGGGCGAGCACCTCGACGTAGGCGTCCAGTTTCTTGAAGCCCGCGCGCGGGTACACGGGGACCGGAGCGGCCCCGGCGGTCACCACGCCGAGAAAGGTCAGCACGAACTCGTGGGGCTCGGCCACGACGATGGCCACGCGGTCCCCGCGCCCGACGCCCCGCGCCTGGAGGTGCGCGGCCCGGCGCTCGGCCTCCTCGCGGAGGGCTTCGTAGGCGAAGAAACGCTCGACGCGATCGAGGCCCAGGAATCGAAATCCACGGTCCGTGTTCGCGGGGAGGGTCCGCATCGCGGCGACCAGGCTGGGCGGGGTTTCGGAGCGCGACACGACGGCGGGGCGTAGCCCTCGGCCCTCGGTCGGTCAAGGATGAGAGAGAACGCACTCGTCGAGTTAACGCCCTAGAATCCTTCGCGAACCGGCTGAGCGGCCGAAACGAGATGCGCGCGCCAGCTCGGACGTGGCACGAGAGTCACACCCCGATACCTCGCATTTGTAGGCGCGAGCGCCGGTTCGAAGTCTGTCCAAGCGCAGGGTGTGCGCATTTA
>JBCCAW010000174.1:0-10222 GCA_039814655.1 Myxococcota bacterium
GACCTCGAGCTGCAGAAGCCGGCCCCCGGAGAGGAAGACCTCCTCGTGCGCGTGGCCGCCGTGTCGGTGAACCCGGTGGATACGAAGGTGCGCATGCGCCGCGAGCCTCGCGACGAACCGGTGGTCCTGGGTTGGGACGCGGTCGGCGAGGTCGTCGGGGTCGGCCCGCGGGTCACGCGCTTCAGGCCCGGCGACGAGGTCTGGTACGCGGGTGCGATCGACCGGCCCGGGACCAACGCGGAGTACCACCTCGTCGACGCGCGCGTTGCCGGACGCGCACCCACCTCCATCGACGCGGCCGCCGCGGCCGCGCTCCCGCTCACCGCGCTCACTGCCTATGAGATGATGTTCGATCGATTGCGCGTGCAGGAACCCGTCGCGGGAGGGGCGAACGCGCTCGTCATCATCGGCGGTGCCGGAGGTGTCGGCTCCGTCGCGATCCAGCTCGCGCGGGCGCTCACGGACCTTAGGGTAATCGCGACCGCGTCGCGGCCTGAAACCCAGGCCTGGGTGAAGGAGCTCGGCGCACAGCACGTGGTCAACCATCGCGCGCCCCTCGCCGAGCAAATCGCCGCCCTCGGCCTCGGCGCGCCGGCGTTCGTGTTCTCCACCAACCACTCGGGCTCCTACTCGGCCGCCGTGTCGGAGTTCATCGCGCCGCAGGGTCGCTTCGGTCTGATCGATGACCCCGAGTCGTTCGACGTACTCCCGCTCAAGAGCAAATCGGTCTCGCTTCACTGGGAGCTGATGTTCACGCGCTCGCTCTACGAGACCCCCGACCTCGACCGCCAAGGGCAGATTCTCGACGAGGTGGCCGGGCTCGTCGACGCGGGCCGCTTGCGCTCCACGGCGACGGAGGTCTTGGGCCGGATCGACGCCCACCACCTCAAGCAGGCCCACGCTTTGATCGAGAGCGGCACGGCCAAGGGCAAGATCGTCCTGGCCGGCTTCTAAGCGCCGTACCCGGGACGGATTCTGTTGTACTCACAGGCTTGCGCGGGGGCAGTCCAGCGCCGCGCGGCGGTGGATGGCGTCATCGGTGGCCAGGCCTTCGGGCGCTCCGACGGCTCGAGTGAAGCGTCAGGTGCCCGTCACGCCACGGCCGCGCATCCGCGTCCCGCCCTGTGTTGCGAAGGTGAAAGGGTACGGGAGGTAAGTTCCGAGGCACGGCGAATCTACCGCCGAGCCGACACGCGGGTCCGGTCCCGTGCAGTCCGTCCGGCGGGGTATTCAGGCGCCGAGAGGCAGCGCTCAAAGGTAGACCAGCGGGAAATCGGCGAGCGACTCCGGGCCTGCCCGCCTCGGCATGCATCCTGCGCTGCACCCAATACCGATGACGGCAACCCCACCCATCGTGGCCATCGTGTGAGCGGGGTACATGGCCTCGTCAGACGCCGCGGCGAAGGTTGGCGTCGCGGCGAGGAGGGCCTTCGACCTCGAAGGTGCAGAGAAAGGGCGTGTCGACGGGGACCGCCTCTCCCTCGCGGGTCCGCGCGGAGGTGAAGCGGGTTTCCATGAGCGTCGTGAGGCACGCGGCGGCGAGGGACGCATTCGTGGCGGAGACGAGCGTGTGTCTGGAGGTCGTGCCGTCGGCCTCGATGCGAAATCTGAAGCAGCGCGCCGCGGAGTGCCCGGGAGAGGTGGCGGTCATGGAGAGCTGCCCGCTCCAGTTCGGCTGCCGCTGAGGGCGCCCGGCGCTTCGCCAGGCGAGCGCCCGCCGTAGCAACACCCGACAGAGAGGTCGGTGACGGCGAGCGCCGCCTACGCCGCTTCGCCGGCGACGCCGAGGGCGGTTCTTTCGCCCAGGCGGCCGTGGCCGCCGGGAGTGCGGAATGAGCAAAAGCTCCTACAAAAATGAGTAGGCGAGCCTTCCGAAGACCTAAAACGCGACCGAAGCGCCTACGCTCGATTTTTTAAGCTCGAAAATCGGACTTTTCCGCCAAAGAACGCCTTTGAGCCTCCGCAAAGGCGCTCTTTGGCGTTTAAACTGACTTAGATCTTTACGGAAACCGTTCTTAGGCGCTTCGGAGACATTTCGAGCCTCCGGAAGCGGCGCCTAGGCGCTTTGGCCGCGTTTTGGGCCTGCGGCGCGATCGGCCGACAAGGCGTCCCACGTCACGTTCCCTCCGCGCGCGGGCCATAGTCAGCATGAACCCTCCCGACTTTCCGTAGCATCCGCTACGCGAGATACGGGCCGCCTTGCTGGAGGGCGCGGGAGCTGAGAGCCTCGGAAGGGGGGTACGCATGAGGGGAAGTACGAGGGGGGCGTGGATGCTGGCCGTAGCGTTGGCCTGCTCCGACTCCGGACCCGCGAGCCCGGACGCCGAGGTCCCGGAGCCCTGCACGGCGGACATCGCCTGCGATGACGGGCGCTTCTGCAACGGCACGGAGAGCTGCGCGCCAGCCAGTCCCGACGCGAACGAGCGCGGCTGCGTCTCGGGGACGGACCCGTGCGCGGGTGCGGAATGCGACGAGGCGGCGAGGACCTGCGCTCCGGACTGCATCGACGAGGACCGGGACGGTGCCCGTGCCTCGGCGTGCGGCGGGACGGATTGCGACGATTCGGACCCGCGGCGCTTTCCGGGCAACACCGAAGTCTGTGACCCCGAGGGCATCGACGAGGACTGCGACCCTCGGACATTCGGTGTGCGTGACGCGGACGGCGACAGCGCGCCGGATGCCTTGTGCTGCAATGGGGAGGTCTGTGGCGACGACTGCGACGACAGCCGCGCCGCCGTCAACCCGCGTCAGGTCGAGGCCTGCGACGGGCTCGACAACGATTGCGATGGGACCGTCGACGAGGGCGTCCTACAGACCTACGTCACCGATGCCGATGGCGACGACTTCGGTTCGGACGACCCGGAGGCGGAGACGGCCATGGGCTGCATGGCACCGCCGGGTTTCGCGGCGAACGCCACCGATTGCGATGACACCGACGGCGGCGTGAACCCGGGTGTGCCCGAGGACTGCGACGGCGGCGATGAGGATTGCGACGACCTCGTGGACGAGGGCTGCGACTGCCGCGTGCCCGACTCGCGCGCGTGCCCTGACGCCCTGGGCGCCTGCGCGAGTGGGATGCAGACCTGCGTCGGCGGGCGCTGGAGCGAGTGCTCCGTCCGAGGCACGCCCGAAGTGTGCGACGCCGTGGACAACGACTGCGACGGCGTCGTCGACGACGGAGTCGCCGAAGAGTGCTTTGCAGATCCCGACCGAGACGGGTTTGCCGCCATGGGCGCGGCATCGACGCTCCGCTGCGCCTGCCGGACGGACGAAACGCCGGTGCCTCCCCTGGGTGCCGACGTCGACTGTCGCGAAGCCCCGGAGACGGCGGCGCGCGACAGCTACCCGGGAGCCCCGGAGCTCTGCGACGGCCTCGACAATGACTGCTCGAGCGGGGGCGGAGTCGAGTCGGCGGAGGACCGTGACGGCGATGGCTACACGCCCGTCGGGTTCTCGGGCTGCGCGGGCGGACCCTTTCCCCCGACCGACTGCGAGGACGGCAATCCCCTCGTGAACCCCGGCGCGGACTTCGAGGATGAGCCTTACTGCTCGCGGGGGCAGCTCTGCCTCTGCGGGGGTGTCGACCGCTGCATCGTCACGACGCTCGGCTTCTGCTCGGCGTGCCTCGCGACGTCGGGCACCGCGCCCAACTACGACTACGACTGCGACGGCACGGCCGAGCCTGAGCCTCGCCGCAGCGGCGGGTGCGGCGGGGACGGCTGCATCTCCCCGTGCAGCCCGTCGGGCTGCCAACCGCGGATTGCCGAGTCGAGCGCCAACTGCGGGCAGAGCGTCGACCACCTCTGCTGCGGCGGCTGCCCCTGTCGAACGACGACGCGAAGCCTGACTCTCGGCTGCCGCTGAATGGGAGCAGCTCACGCAGACGCCCCGCGCGGCGGTGCCTTCGGGGCGTTTGCGGGGATGGCGGACTCGGCCTGACGACCTACTCCGCTACCCGCGCTTCGGCAGCGAGCCCTTCTCCTGGCCGCGCCGGAGCAGCTGGCCTCGATGGCGGCCGAAGGCCGACGCCGGGTGAGGGAGCAGTTCACCTACGACGCGAAGGCCCGGCAGACCCTCGAGGTCTACCGCTGGGTGCTCGGTCGCCGGGACAAGCCCGACTTCGGCATGCCCATTCCAAACCCGGCGTAGCCGGAGCGATCCAAGCGACCCAGCACGTCGCGCCGCTTCTGTAAAGGGTTGGCCATGGCACGTGACAACGTGGTAACGCGCTTTGCGCGGGGGGCGCTCATGGCGTCGGAGATCCCCGGAACCCCGAAGGAATCTGGAATGCACCGCATGAGGCCGCGCCCCGCAAGGGCTCTCTTTCGCCACCTGCTCTTGGGCCTCGTGGCGATGCTCGTCGCCTGTGGTGACGATGGCCCCGGCGGCACCTTCGGGGTCGATGGCGGCAACCCCGCCAGCTGCGATGCGCTCGCCGATCCCAACGGGGACAGCGACTCCGACGGCCGGACGAACTGCGAAGAGATCACGGGTTACGCGATCTCCGTCGACACGCTCGGCTTCGGCCTGGACAGCGACAACAGCGACCGCCTCGACGTCACGAGCGACCCGAACGACGCCGACTCGGACGATGACGGTCTCGACGACCTCGCCGAGTTCATGCAGCGCTCAAATCCCCGGGCCGTCGATACGGACGCGGACGGCCTCAGCGACTTCGACGAGGTCATGCGCTGGCGTACGTCGCCGCGTACCGTCGATACGGACGACGACGCCACCGACGGCACGGGACGCAACCCCGTCGTCGGCCTCTGGGACGGCGCCGAGCTCGCGCTCGCGATGGACCCCTCGGGTCGCATGGTGCCGGGCGTCGGCGCGACCGATCCGACGGATCGCGACACGGACGGCGACGGGCGCTCGGACCTCGAGGAGTTCGACGACACCATCCTCGACCCCGTGGTCGCCGATCTCCCCTCGCTCCAGCTCGAGCTGACGAGCGACCCGGACATCCGGCTTAACTACACCACGACGGAGACGGGCTCCGTCGAGCAGTCCGTGGGCACCGAGCTCTCCCGGACGAGCACGAACACGTTGGCCCGTTCGGACTCGACCTCGACCACGCTCAGCGCGGAGCTCTCGCTCTCGGTCTCCGCGACCGTGGAGGCGAGCTTCCCGCCCTCCGCGTCGGTCACGGCCACGGCGACGGCCACCGTGGGCGTCGAGCGCTCGCAGGCCACGGAGGTCAGCCGGGAGAACTCGCTCGAGCTCGGCCGGGCCCAGTCGACGGGGCGCAGCGTGTCCCGCGAGGAGGGTTTCGAGCTCACCACGGGCCAGATCACGACGGGCGTGCGGCTCACGAACGACGGCGACATCACCTACCGCGTGGCCGGCGTGAACTTCCTCGTGCAGCGCTACGATCCCCTCTCCCGGGAGGCCGAGCCGCTCGCGCTCCTCAGCCTGCCGGACGCCCTCTCCGACGGCTTCGTGCTGCAGCCCGACCAGAACGTCGAGGCGATGCTCGCGGGCCTCGACCTCGACGCGAGCCTCGTCCAGGAGTTCCTGCAGAACCCCTCGGCGCTCTTCTTCGAGCCCATCCAGCCGGACCTCCGGGACGCGGAGGACACGAGCTTCTCGTTCCTCGATCAGACGCGCGGCAAGACCGCTCTCTTGGTCGTCGACGAGGGCGCTGGCGCCGAGCCCCTCCGCTTGCGCGTCGCCACCAACATCGACCGGACCGACGAGGGCACGCTCGCCGGAACGCCCCTCGGCACGGTGCTCGCCAACGCGAACGTCGACTTCACCACCGAAGAGCGCGACGGCACCGAGGTGCTCGCGAGCGTCCAGGGGACGAGCTACGAGGTGCGCTCGGGCGCCGCCCCGGACCTCGGTGACCCGGACTACGGCGCTGTGGGCGGCCCGGGCGCCCGCACCGCCGAGCGCTTCTGGGTCGTCATCGGCTCCCGGGACCCCGAGGTGCAGTCCGAGTTCGGGCCCCTCGACACGACCGGCGACATCTCCGCGCTCCGAATCCAGAACCGCGACCAGCTCCGGCTCGTCTTCGTGCGCGACGCGGACGGCGACGGGGTCTACGACCGTGAGGAGTTCCTGAACGGCGCCGTCGACAGCAACACGGACACCGACGGCGACGGCCTCTCGGACTACTTCGAGATCCGCGTCGGCTGGGACGTGCTCGGGACCCGGGTCTTTCCTTCGCCGGCGGTCGACGACTTCGACGGCGATGGCTGGGACGACCCGACGGAGCTCGCGGCGGGTACGGACCCGCGCAACGCCGACACGGACGGCGACGGCGTGGAGGACGATCTCGACATCGACCCCCTCGTTCCCGCGATGAACATGCCGCCCACGGTCACGGGGCTCTCCGTCGCGCTGACCCGCGTCGTCGGGATGGGCTACGAGGTGCGTGTGACGGGCACGGCCACGGACACGGATGGCACCGTGGCGGCCGTGATCTTCGACTGGGGAGACGGCACGACGGACACCATCGACGGTGGCGACGTGAACGCGCTCCACACCTACGCCATGCTGACCGAACAGACCATCGACGTCAGCGCAAGGGACAACGTCGGCGCCGAGGGAGCGGCCGCCAGCGTGAGCATCGACCCGATCCCGCCCGGCGAGCTCTTCAAGCTCGAGTTCAGCCGAAGCGTCGTCGACACGGTGTCGGGCCGCGCCATCCGCGTGAGCAACTCGCCGCGCTACATCTCGGACCGGCGAGGCCGCGGGAACAGCGCCGCGGACTTCTTCGCCATGGGCAGCTCCGGGAGCGGCGTGCTGGCCTCGACGAACGGCTTCGGCCTGACCGGCGACCAGACCATCGCCATCTGGGTGCAGTTCCCGTTGATCCAGAGCGGCCGGCGCATCGTGGGCACGGACCAGGGGCTCCAGATCTACCTCAACAGCGGGCGCGTCCAGTTCGGCTGGGCGGAGCGCTTTGCGGACTCGTCGTCCGAGCGCGGGCCCTCCGTGTCCTTTGAGCCAATGACCGGCGAGTGGTACCACATCGTCGGCGTGCTCCGCGGCAGCACCCTCGAGCTCTTCGTGGACGGGGTCTCGCAGGGCACGGCCACGAACACGCGAACGATCGCCGGCGCGTGCCGCTTCTTCGTGGGCACCTACCCGGGCGACGACCTCTGCACGGGAGACGAGGCCGACGAGTTCGCGAACCCGCCCGTCTTCTACGACGACGTCGCGGTCTATGACCGGGCGCTCACGGCGGGGCAGATCGCGGTGCTCGCGGCGCTCTGAGAAGGCCGCTTCCGTCACGACATCGGGCACGGCTCAGCCGTGCTCGATGACGCCGCGCAGGTTGAAGTCGAGCACCTCGAGCGTGAGGCGGTCGACGTCCAGGGCGAGGGGTGATTCGTCGGGACGCCCTGCGATCTGCTCCATCAGCAGCTCTACGTTACGCGAAATACGGGCCGCCCTGCCGGAGAACGAGGTATCCCCATGGCAATAGCCGCGTCCCGGGTTTCGCGGACCGGCCGCCCGTCGGCGTTGACCCGTTCTGCGCTCGCCGTGGCCCTTGGGACCATGACGAGTCGAACGCAGCGCTCCGGCGGGCGAAAACTCGTGGTCGCGATCTTCAGCTTGCTTCTCGGCGCTGCGCCACCTCGACAACGCGCGATGTAGATGGAGGCGCTGCCGACGGCGGGGTGACGGCAGCTGAGCGTTTACCAAAGCTCGGTAGAGTAACATTCTACAGAGGGACGTCATGACTCGAAATTCAAGTATTGGATTGGTTCTCAGCAGCCTCCTCTTTACTGCCGCGGGGTGCGGGTCGGAGGGAAGCGATGGAGATGGGGATAGGGACGCAGCTGTTTCGACAGGCGGCTCCACCGACAGCGGGACTGATAGCGGCGTCCATCCTCCGCCCATCGACGATACCCCGCTCGCTCCTCCTACCCCGGTCGTCCCGGACGACCCCATTCCTCCCGCTACGTCGGACTTGGCAGACATCATTCGTGAGCTCATCGGTCACGTCGATGGGAGGACCCTGCTGACCAATGCGCGACTTACTGAGATCCACAATATTCTCAAAGGAGATGAAGAGACCAACCCCTATGGCCTGGACGAGTTCGACGACGACGTCGGCGCCATCGAGCTAGGAATCGATCTGATCGCGGATTACGAGGATCAAGATGGGCCGCTATTCACCTCCGAGGGTGTACAGAACTTCCCTTCTGCCGCAGGAGAAAACGATACGTCGCTCGAGCGGGCGATTCATCAAGTCTATCTTGGTATATTCGATGCCATTGACGCCGATCTCCTCGCGACCCACCCAGCATTGATTGGCGGCCTGGCGTACGGGTCGGCAAGCTACTTCCCGGGCGAGGTGCCCGTCCCGGAGGATGCGCATTCCATTTACGTGCGCACCATCAACACAACGGTACCGGAAGACTACGGCCGACCGATGATGTACAGCGAGCGCGATGCCGTTCGCCCCACGGGTGCCTACTTGGCCCCGGGAACGATTGGAGAGATCCTCGTTCCCGAAGAGCTTCAGAACAAGGGATACAGGGTCCGCGTCGGCAGCCACACGTGGGACCTTTCCGAGAAGCGCACCTCACGTCGACTCGCCCGGGTAGTGAAGGAGTACGACATTGAAGGCACGGTCACTCGGGTGGCCAACCCCGTCGGTGGCAACATCTATATCATGGTGCCTGTAGGCTCTGCTGACGGTCTCGTGAACGTCCAGTTTCGGAATACCGGGCGCTCGCCTTTGTACACCAGTCTCCCCTACTCGCTGACCAACGCCGCGGACTGGGAGACGGAACGTCTCCATCCTGGCGCCTGGGCCGACTTCGAAACGGAGCGAGTCATGCTGAACGTCCCTGCGAGGTGGGTACGTGACTTCGACACCCCCGCTGAGGTGATGAATGAGTACGACCGCGCAATGAACGCAGTGTCAGAGCTCATGGCCAAGCCGGAAGTTCGCCCGAAGCCGCCGCTCTTCCTGCAGGTCGACACAGACCTGCGAGGCAGCGCCTTCTTCCCTGGCTACCCGATGAGCAACTTCCCTCATTTCAATCAGGACAATCCAAGAGCGCCGCTCTCGGCTGACTTCGTGCACGACGAGATCCTCTGGCACGAGCACGGGCATGCGGCCCACATCACCAAGTTCAATAACGAAGTCGAAGCGATCGTACATCTGCTGAACGTTTACATCGAGAACACGGTCTATGAGCGGCCGCTCGTCGAGGCGTATGTGACTTCGTTGGGTTATATCGATGACGACACGGTCACGATGGCAGACGTCTTCAACACCTGGGTCCTCACCGAAGGATTCCTCAATGGCGATGACATGATCCGGTGGGACACCAACTACCAGCTCAGGGGATACGCCCACTACATCGACATGGTCGATCTCTTCGGATGGAACTCCATGATCGACTTCAACGATCAGCTCAACATGGACTACCCCGAAGTAGACTTCCCTCGAAATGCTCACGAGGACGACGACCGTATCTACCGGTTGTCCGTTGCCGCCGGTGCCGATTTGCGCCCCCTCTATCACATGTGGGGTCGCAGCCCGAACAACCCGGGGGCTCTCCAGCGGCGTCTCGACGACGCGGGTCTCGAGCACTCCTCAGCCGTGTACGACAAGCTCGTAGCTTACCGAGACTTAGTCCCGGCTAATCAGACGGAGTTCGATGCCTTCTTCTCGAAGATGGAGCCGCTCACCAACCAAGTTCGCCGAGCGGACTACTGGGACGGGCTGGAGGCGAACTATCCGCCCTCTCTGGTCCAAGACGTGCTCGCACGGATCGAGGAGATCATGGCCATCTACTACCCCGACGGACGACCATAGATCCCCCCCGAGAATCGGCCCGCCGCCGTCAGGAAGATCGGTCGCCGCCGTCAGGAAGATCCGCCGTCAGGAAGATCGGTCGCCGGTTGGAGAAGCGATCCTCGTTTCGGGCCGGTCTGACGCCGTCAGGAAGATCGGTCGTGACGCCGTCAGGAAGATCGGTCGCCGCCGTCAGGAAGATCGGTCGCCGGTTGGAGAAGCGCTCCTCGTTTCAGGCCGGTCTGCGGCTCGCTCATGCCTCGGAGACGGAAGCACCTGGGTGGCGGATGGGCGGCCCCTGGCGGGCGATCCGCCACCCCCCGCGGCGGCTGCCGCACGGAATCATTGGATGAAGTGCGAGCTATCCCCTGGCACGCCCCGCGCAATGGAGCGCGCCGTGGGCATCCGCCGCCAATGCACGCTGCCGGGAACGACGTACTTGGTGACGCGTCGGAC
>JBCCAW010000564.1:0-3949 GCA_039814655.1 Myxococcota bacterium
CTCGTTCACGCCCGCGGAGTTGAAGCGGGCCGACGAGGAGCTCCTGCACGTCGACGTCCGCGCCTGCTGAGACGGCCCCGGGGAACCCGGGCCCCGGAGCGGTTGCCGTCTCCGGTTCCGGTTCCGTCTCCGGTTCCGTCTCCGGTTCCGTCTCCGGTTCCGTCTCCGGTTCCGTCTCCGGTTCCGTCTCCGTCTCCGGTTCCGTCTCCGGTTCCGTCTCCGTCTCCGTCTCCGTCTCCGGTTCCGGTTCCGGTTCCGGTTCCGTCTCCGTCTCCGTCCCCGCCGCCGCCCCGCCCCCGTTCCCCTGGCTGGCGGCTCGACGGGCGCGTGACTTGACCGCTCGTCTCGGGGTGGCATGGCCCCTCCATGCCGCTCGACGCTTCCCTCCGCCCGCCGGGGCGTGTGCGTCTCGAGGGGTGGGATCGGCTGCGGGTGCTGGCGGCGCTCGACACCGTGGGCATGCACGTGGCCGGCGAGCACGTGTTCTTCGGCTTTGGCCTGCCGCTCTTCCTGATCCTCGCGGTCGCGCTTGGCGTGTCCAAGAAGGCCCCGCGTCCGACCGGGCGCTTCCTCCGGCGGCGCGTGGACCGGATCCTGCTGCCGTGGCTCTTTTGGTCCGTGGTGCTCGCCGGAGAGCGGGCGCTCTACGCGGCCACGCATGGGCAGGCGACCTTCGCCTGGGCCCGGGCCGAGATGCTTCTCTACGGGCCGCGCATCCACCTGTGGTTCCTGCCCTTGATCCTCGTGGCCGGCCTCCTCGCCCACCTGGCCCATCGCGCGACCGGGTCGCGACGCGCGCAGGTGGGCGGAGCCGTGTTCGCGCTGCTCGCGGCCGCTGCGCTCCTCGCGCTCCCCGCGCAGCTCGGTGCCGTGGGCTGGCCCTTCGAGCAGTGGCTCTTCAGCGTGCCCGCGGTCGCGCTGGGCTTCGCCCTGGGCCGCCGTCTCGCCCACGCACCGGAGCTTCCCAGCCTTCGCCGGCACCTGCTCCTGGCCTTTGCGGCCTTTGCCGGCGGCGCCCTCGCGCTGGCGGCGCTCGTGCCCGCGAGTGCGGCCTATGGCTTCCGCTACGCCGGCGGCTTGGGGCTGCTCGTCCTGGCCGCCTGGCTACCGAACGTCCCGGACCGGCTCACGCGCCGCTTCACGCCGCTCATGCTCGGCGTCTACGTGCTGCATCCCGTCGTCTACCTTTGGCTCATCAAGCCCGCGCTCTGCTTCGTCGAGCTCGGCGACGTCGACGCCTTGCGCGTTGGCCTCACCTTCCCGGTCACCATGGCCCTCGTCGCTGCGCTCCGCCGGACCGGGCTCCGGAGCGTGCTGTGAGCGAGTTGCCGCGCCACGCGCGGTCCGCGGACCGCCGCCTTCCAGAGCCCGCGAGGCGCTGGGTCGAGCTCGTGGCTCTCTACGTCCTGGCGCCCGCCGCCTACGCGCGCTGGGGCCTCGAGTTCGCGCGGCCGATCCCCATCGTCGTGGCCGCGGCGCTCGCGGCCTGGCTCACGCTCCGCGCCGACCCGTCCTTCGATCGCCGGGAGCTCTGGCGCGGCGAGGCGGTGCGCGCCGCGCTCCCGGGCATCGCCCTTCGCGTGCTCCTCGGCGGCGCGGGCTTGGTCGCGCTGGTGTTGGCCCTCGCTCCGGACGACTTCCTGGATTTCCCCCGGCAGCGGCCTCTGCTCTGGGCGCTGGTCATGGTCGCCTACCCGGTCTTCAGCGTGTACGCGCAGGAGCTGCTCTGGAGGACCTTCTTCTTTCACCGCTACCGGGCGATCCTCGGCGACGGCGCGCTCTGGATCGCGTCGGGGCTTCTCTTCGGCTTCATGCACGTGGTCTTCCGGCACTGGATCGCCGTCGCGGCCACGCTGGTCGGCGGGCTCTTCTTCGCCTGGAGCTACCGCCGGCACCGGTCCCTCGCCGCGGTCTGCCTCGAGCACGCGCTCTTTGGCTGCTTGCTCTTCACCGTCGGCCTCGGAAGCTACTTCTACTCCGGCGCCGCCCTCGGCCGCTGAGTCCGCGGAGTTTTCCAGCCTCCGGCCGTGCGCGGCGGCTAAGCTCTCGGCGCATGGACGCCGCCACAGCCCAGGACGCCTATCGCGCGCGGCGCTATTTCGGGTCCCTCGACGGCGTGCGCGCCCTGAGCATCGTCGCGGTCATCTGGCACCACAGCGACCTGCCCTTCAGCGGCGCCCACCCGGTCTGGCGCCGAGGCTTTTTGGGCGTCGACATGTTCTTCGTGCTCAGCGGCTTCCTCATCGTGACGCTGCTGCTCCGGGAGCGCGATCGCAGCGGCACCGTGTCCCTACGCGGCTTCTATCTTCGGCGCTCGCTGCGCATCTTCCCGCTCTACTACGCGCTGCTGGCGTGCCTGAGTCTCCTCGTGGTCGCGCGGCCGAGCTCCGCGCTCGGGGCGGTGTGGTGGGAGGAGCTCCCCATTCTCGCCTTCTATCTGGCCAACTGGCTACCCGTGTCCACCTTCATGGACATCGCGTGGTCCCTGTCGGCCGAGGAGCAGTTCTACCTGCTCTGGCCTCCCCTCGAGCGCTTCGCGGCCCGCTTTGCCGGGCCCGTGCTCGCGGTGGCGCTCGTGCTCAGCGAGCTCATTCAGTTCGGCGCCATCGATGGGGTCCTCGAGGCGGCCTTCGGCTGGGGCCCGAACACGCCGGAGATGCTCCGCGGTCCGACCTTTGCGCCCATTCTCCTCGGCGTGCTCCTCGCGCACGGCCTTCATCGCCCGACGGTCTTCCGGCGCATCTTCGCCCTCACGGGCTGGCGCGGTGCCCCGGTGCTCTTCGCCGGCGTCATCGTGGCGCTCTTGGTCTTGGCGCCGGAGGAGCTTCGCGGCTGGCCAAGGCCGGCGTTGCATCTCGCGATGACGGCCTTCTTGGCCTCGCTCGTGGTCCGCGAGGACCACGCGCTCGCGGGGCCCCTCGGCTTCGCGCCCATCCGCCGCATCGGGGTCGTAAGCTACGGCATGTACCTGCTGCACGTGCTCGCCGTCGACATCGCGCGGCGCGGGCTCGCGCGCGTCGAGACGGGGGTCGCCGTGGACCACTTCCTGGTCTCGCTCCTCCTGACCTGGGGCCTGGCCGAGCTCAGCTTTCGCTTCTTCGAGCAGCGCTTTCTTCGCCTGAAGGATCGGCTCTCGGGGTACTAGACCCAGAACAAGCGCTTCCGAGAGGAAGTGTCTGTTTCGTAGAGCTAGCCGGCGCCGTCCTTTCGCGTCGCCGGCTAGAGGTCCAGGGTGAGCGCCAGGTGGCCCGGGCGCGTCCAGGCGACGCGCGCGGCGTCGGCGCGGGGCGCCATGCGACCGAGCAGCTCGAGCTCCACCGGCGTGAAGAAGCGCCGGTAGCTCACGACGCCGTCGTGCACGAAGTCGAGGCTTCGGAAGAGCGCCAAGCCCGCGAGCGTCATGGCGCCGGCGCTCAGCGCGCTCCGGTAGCCGTCGAGCACGACCACGGCGCGCCGGGCCGCGCGCGCGGCCTCCTCCACCATCAGCGTCACCTGGCCGGTCTGGAGCCGGTGGAGCGTGCGCGCCGTGGTCACCACGTCGAAGCGCCCCGCGGCCTCCCGAAGGTCCAGCGGGTCCAGGCGCTCGAAGCGCAACGACAGGCCTTCGCGGTCGGCGAGGGCCCGCCCCGTCGCGAGCGCGTCGGCGTCGGGGTCGCTGCACACCACCTCGAGCTCCAGCCCCAGCTCCCGAGAGTGGCGGGCCAAGGCGCGGGAGAAGGCACCGGTCCCGCCGGCCAGCTCGAGCACCGAGCCACCGGCTCGGAGATGCGGGGCCAAGAGCGCGAGGTAGGCCTGGTGCGTTCCGGCGAGGTCGTGAAAGCGGTCGAGGCGGGCGCCGAGGCGCGCCCGCCGCACCGGCGCGACCTCCGGGTCCCCGAGCCGGTCGCCCCGGCGCGTGCGCCATTGGTCGTCGATGCGCGCGAGACGCGCATGTCGTGCCCCCCCAGCC
>JBCCAW010000183.1:0-9861 GCA_039814655.1 Myxococcota bacterium
CTTCGTGGTGGCGGCCGGAGTGCGCGAGACCGGGGCCCTCGATCTCGTGGCTCGCTGGGTCCTCGGGCGGCCGCGGGCGCTGGCTGGGGCGCAGCTCCGCGTGATGCTCCCCGTGTCCTCGCTCTCGGCCTTTCTCAACAACACGCCCGTCGTGGCCATGTTCGTGCCCCTCGTGGAGCGCTGGGCGCGCCGCCACGGGCTCCCGGCGTCGATGCTCCTGATGCCGCTCAGCTACGCGGCCATTCTGGGGGGCACGTGCACGCTCATCGGCACCAGCACGAACCTGGTCGTCGCCGGCATGGTCGCCGATAGGCACCCGGAGACGGTGCTGGGGATGTTCGACGTGGCGGCGGCGGGGCTGCCGGTGCTGGTGCTCGGCACGCTCTACGTGGTCCTCGCGGCGCCGAGGGTGTTGCGGGGCCGCCAGCCCGCAGCGCTCAGCCTGGGCGACCAGCGGGCCTACACGGTGGCGCTTCGGGTCGAGCGCGGTTCTCCCGTCGCCGGACAGACCATCGAAGAGGCGGGGCTACGCTCCCTCGAAGGCCTCTTCCTCTACGACGTGGAGCGTGAGGGCCAGCTCCTCCCGGCGCCGCCGCCGACCACCGTGTTGAAGGAGTCGGACATCCTCCGCTTCGCGGGGCGCGTCGAGACCGTGGTGGATCTGCGCCGGCTGCGCCTCGTACCCGCCACGGACCAGATCTCGAAGCTCGCTGGACGCCCGGAGCGCCGATGGGTCGAAGCCGTGGTGGCGGCCCAGTCTCCGCTCGCGGGAGTGACCGTGCGAGAGGCGCGTTTCCGGACGCGCTTCAACGCGGCCATTCTGGCGGTGCACCGCCAGGGCGAGCGGGTGTCGACGAAGGTAGGCGACATCGCACTGGAGCCCGGCGACGTGTTGCTCATCGAGGCCCATCCGAGCTTCGTAAACAAACACGCGCGGGATCCGGCCTTCGCGCTCGTGAGCCCCGTCGAGGGGAGCGCGCCGCCGCGGCACGATCGAGCGCCCGTCGCCGCCCTGCTGCTCCTGGCGATGGTGGTCTCCAATGTCGCAGGGCTGCTTCCGCTGGTCACCGCAGCGCTTCTCGCGGCGGGCGCGATGCTGGTGACCCGGTGCCTCACGGGGACCGTGGCGCGCCGCTCCCTCGACCTTCAAGTGCTGGTGACCGTCGGGGCGGCGCTCGGCATCGGCCGCGCGCTGGACACGAGCGGCGCCGCCGCGGCCGCCGGCGAGGCCCTTCTCCTCACGGTGGCCCCCTACGGGCCTGCGGCGCTCCTCGGCGCCGTCTTCGCCGTGACCGCGCTCCTCGCCGGCGTGGCCTACACCAGCACCGCCGCCGCGCTCATGTACCCCGTGGCCGCGACCGTCGCGGAGGCGCAGGGCCTCTCCGTGGAGAGCGCCGCGTACGTCGTCATGATCGCAGCCTCGACGGCCTTCAGCACCCCCGTCGGTTACGCCGCCAACCTCATGGTCTACGGCCCCGGCGGCTACCGCTTCGGCGACTTCCTCCGCCTGGGCCTCCCCCTCCAAATCCTCGTCGGCGTCTTGACGGTGACGGCCGTCCGCCTGCTCTGGGGGTGAGGGGCCGCGGCTTCGGACACGGAAACGGACACGGACACGGACACGGACACGGACACGGACACGGACACGGACCGGAACCCCGCGAGGCGGAGCCTTCGCACGCCGCACCCCCCACACCCCGGTGCCCCCCCGGGCCCGAGTGCGCTAGGGTCGCCGGCCATGTTCCGGTCCCCTTCCCTCCCCCTGGTCCTGGTCTTGCTCCTGGGCTTCGTGCTCCCGGCCTGTGACGACGAAGAGGCCGCGGCGCCGCCGCCGGAAGCGCCGTCCATCGGCGTGTTCGAGCTGCCCATCAGCTTTCGCTACCGGCCGGCGCCGAGCGCGGCCTACGTGGTGGAGGTGACGCCGGGGGCGCTGACCCTCGACGACCGCGTGCTGATGGAGCTCGAGCGCGGGCGGCTGCCGGACGAGGTGCTCCGCGGGGAGACGGTTCCGGCGCTCGCCGAGGCCCTGGCCAGCGCCCCCGCACGCTCCGCGGGCATCGTGGCCACCGAGGGCGGCACGCCCTACGCCACCACCGCCCGCATCGTCGCGACGCTGCACGCCGCCAATGTCCGCGGCCTCTTCTTCCGCGTGCGCCGCGGGACGGGCACGGAAGAGGGCTACCTCGACGTGAGCCGCTACCATGTGCGCCCGGAGAGCCAGGAACCCTTCACCTTCCAGCGGCCGGCGCAGCGCATGTGGGACGAGCTCGCGCCGGCCTGGCCGGAGATGAACGAGCGCTGCTACGAGTCCGAACACCGCGTCGACTGCACGCACGAGCAGAGCAATGTGGCGGAGGGCGGCAAGATGCTCATCACGCTCTTCGCGCGCGGCAACGGGCTGAAGATCGACCTGAACCGCTTCGACGCGCCGGAGCCCACGGGCGCGGGCGGCGGGGGCCTCATCGAAGGCGTCGCGGCACCGGAGCCCGTGGAGCCGGCCGAAGAGGAGCTGCCCCCGGCGGAGAACGCCTCCTTCAGCTGGCGCTTCCGCGGCGCGACCACGGAGCCCTCCACGGTCTCGGCCACCATGCGACCGCTTTGCGGCGCGAAGCCCTGCGGCGTCGTCATCGAGGCGGAAGGGCAAACGCCGACCATGCGCGTATTGAGCTTCCTCGGCGCCTCCTTCCCGAACGGGACGGAGCCGCCAGAGGTGCTCTTCCAGGTGCCGCCGGCCTGATGCCGCGACCTCCTGGCTCCGCCGCCTCGGCCGGGTCCCTCTCGACGCGCGTCTTCGGTCGCCTCGCGGCGGGGGCCGCCGAGCGCCGCGCTCGCGGCGACGTGGTGCATGCGCTGAGCGTAGGCGACACCTACAAGGAACCCCTGGCCGCCGCGCGCGCCGAAGCCCAGCGCAGTGAAGACCACCCGGGCCTTCATCGCTACGCCCCCGTTCGCGGCGAGCCCGCGCTCCTCGCGGCCATCGCCCGCAAACTCTCCGCGCGTGGCCGCGACGTTCCCGAGGCTCGCGTTCAGGTCACCGCCGGTGCCACCAGCGGCCTCAGCGTCGTCGCGGCGGCCCTCCTCGACCCCGGCGACGAAGTGCTCCTGCCGGCGCCCTACTGGCCGCTCATCCGCGGCATCGTGGCCGGCCGTGGGGCCGTGCCCGTCGAGGTACCGCTCTGGCCCGCCGAAGGCGATTCGGCGGCGGTGGAGGCAGCCCTCGAGGCGGCGGTCACGCCGCGCACGGCGGCGCTCTACGTCAACTCGCCGCACAACCCGACGGGCAGCGTGCTCACCCCGGAGGCCGCGGACGCCTTCGCCCGCGTGGCCACGCGCCACGACCTCTGGCTCGTATGCGACGAATGCTACGAGGACCTCCATTTCGGCGCCCTGGCTCCGGCCCCGCTCTGGGCCCACGGAGACCTCCGGGAGCGGGCCGTGGCCGTCCACACGGTCTCGAAGGGCTATGGTCTGGCGGGCATCCGGGTCGGCTGGATTCACGGCCCGGAGGCCGCCATGCGCGCCGTGCGCGGCGTGCAGACCTTCCAGACCTACTGCGCCCCGCGGCCCATGCAGCACGCGGCGCGCGCGGCCCTCGAGGGCGGCGAGGGGTTCTTGGCGCGCTGCCGCGCGGACTACGCGGCCGCCGGGGCGAAGGTCGCGGAGGCCCTGGGCATCGCACGCCCGGAGGGCGGCACCTTCGTCTTCTTCGACGCGAGCGCGTACCTGCGGGCGGGGGAAGACGACGCGCTGCCCTTCCTGGGACGCTGCCTCGACGCCGGCGTGCTGCTCACGCCGGGCGCGAGCTGCGGCGCCGCCTACACGCGCTGGGTGCGCCTGTGCTTCACGTCCGTGCCGCCAGCAGCGCTCGACGACGCGCTCCTGCGCCTCGCGCCGGTGCTCCGCTGAGCCCGGGCCCTTGCGGCCTCAGGCCTCGAGGCCCCACTTCTTCTTGTTCGCAGCGACCTGCTCCGGCGTGGGCTGGTCGTGCTCGTTCGTCTGCGGCACCTCGAAGTCGTCCGCCTCGTCCACGGACTTGGCGTTGAGCGCCGTGTCGTCCGCGAGGGCCGCCGGCACGGACACGTCCTCGTAGATCGCTTCCCAGGGGCACTCGGGCTCGCAGGCGCCGCAGTCGATGCACTCCTCGGGATTGATGTAGAGCTGGTTGGGAAACTGGGCGTTATCGCTTCCCGTGTACTCGTAGATGCACTCCACGGGGCAGACGTCCACGCACGCCTGGTCGACGCAATCGCGGCAGAGACGGGTGATGACCCAAGCCATGCTCACTTCTCCTCAGGCCCGCTCGAAACGGGGCTCGTTCACGGCGGTCGGTGGCAGACCGCGGGCACCTACATGACGCCACACCCCGCGGAACGCAAGGAAGGTCCGCGTGGACCGTCCCTCGGACGGGGCCAACCGTGCGTCTACTCGGCGCGCGGATGGCAGAACCAGCAGCCTTCGTCCTCGCCGAGCAACGTGGCCATGGTCTCGGTCACCTCGCGCTGCATGAACCCCACGAGTTCCGCTCCGTACTCCCGCTGCATCGCCCGCCAGCCGCGGGACCCGGGCCGGGGAATGGGGATCTGATTCGTCGCCGGCATGTGGTACCCGCGCTCGCGCCCGTCCTCGCCGTGGCACGTCGCGCAGCCGTACTCCTCGGGCTTCCAGCGCTCCGCATCGAAGCCGGCGAAGAGCGTCTTCATCACCGGGAGCACTTTGCCGACCATGTAGTACTCCTGGTCGCTGAAGCTCATCTCGTGCCAGGGCGTCTCCGGCCCCGAGATGTCCAGCTCCTCCAGCGGGATCAGGTGAGACTCGACGGTAGGCTCGTCCGCGAAGTCGCTGAAGCCCTCGTCGTCCATGTCGTCCATGTCGTCGAAGTCCGCGAAGTCCGCGAAGTCCCCATCGTCTTCGCCTCCGCTCGTCGCCGGACCGCCGTCCGGCGTGGTGCGCGCGCACGAGGCAGCGAAGAGAAGGAGAAGCGGAAGGGCGCGAAGGTGAAGAAGGGGCATGCGAGGTCGTCTCGGCGGGGACCGGAGTCCGCGGCGCAGCGTGCGCCGCAGCCAGCATAGTCCGTCCCCCGACGCGGGTGTCCCGCTTCCTCGTCGTCGCGCTCCGGATCCCTACGAAATCGATCCGCAGCGCCGTTTGCCCGGGGCGTGAGCGGACCGACGGAGCTCTATCGACGCGCCCTTGCGCTACGGCCCGTGAACCCCGTAGCGGCCGAGGACGCTCTGCGCGCGGCCGCGAAGGGTTTCGGCGCCGCCGGAGACGCCGTGGGTCGCGGGGAGTCCTTGCTTCAGCTCGCGCAGCTCGCCCTCGCCGGAGCGCGCCTCGATGAAGCGCAGCGCTACGCGAGCCGGTCCCTCGACTGCCTTCGGTCGGCGGACGGCGACGCCGCAGGTCGGGCGGCGGTGACCGCTGCCGAGGTGGCGCTGTGTCTGGACGACGAGGACCGGGCGACCGCGCTCCTTCACGAAGCCAGGGACCGGTCCCCGGGGGCGCCGCGGGCGCGTGCCCTCGAGCTGCTCGGGCAGCTCGCGCTCGACCATGGCGACGTCGAGACCGCCGAGGCCCACTGGCTCGACGCCTGGCGCGAGCTCGAAGCTCTCGGCGACCCCCTTCGCCAGGCCGAGCTTCGCCGGCTCTTTGCCGAGCTGGCGCTCCTCCGTGGCCGGCCGAGGGAGACCATCGCGCAGCTCGAGGCCGCGCTCGTCGCCCTCGACGCGCTCGCGGACCGCGACGCCGGCACGCTCCGGGCCTCGGTGCATACGGATCTGGCCGACCTCCAGGCCGACCGGGGCCGCACGCACGAGGCGCTCCTCGCCTACGACGCGGCGCACGATTTCTACGCCCGGTCGGGCATGCATCGCCAGGCCGAGCGCCTCGACCGGCGCCGAGAGACGCTCCGCTGGAGCACCAAGGCCGGCTGAGGGTCTGGCCCGGAGCCTGGTACACCTCGCCCGTGCGCTACGCGCTTCCGATCTTGCTCCTGCTGATCCTCGGCGCTCCGGCGTACGCGGCCGCCAGCCCCTGGACCCCGGGGCAGGGCGAGGGCTACGCGAAGGTCTGGCTCAAAGGCCTCTGGGGCTTCGGCTACGTCAACGGGGATCGCGAGCGCCTCGACTACGCCAACTACGGCGAGCTCTTCGTCGCCACCTACGGGCACGTGGGGCTCACGGACCGACTGACGCTCGTCTGGCAGAGCGACCTGGTGCGCCTCTTCGCGCTCGAGGAGCGCACCGCCGGAAGGACGCGACTCCACGTGGCGCCCGGGGACCCGACGCTCGGCCTGCGCCTCGGCGCCGTGCAGGCCGGGCGCTTCGCACTCTCGGTGGAGGCCGGCGTCCAGGCGCCGCTGGCGCCGAGCGAGCCGGTGCAAGAGGTCCAGCAGCGGCAGGCACCGCACGCAGCCGTGGGCCAGCTGGTGCGCGGGCCCGGCGTGGTCACGATCCCGGTCCGGGTTCACGCGGGCTGGGGCGGCGACGGAGCCTATGCCGCGGGCACGCTCGGCTGGGAGACCCGTTTCGGCGGCTTCGACGACCGCGCGAGCGTCTCCCTCGAGGCGGGCATGGACTTTCGCGGCCGCTGGAGCGGTCGCCTCCGCGTGTCCGGCGTCTTCGTCACCGTCCGCGGAGACGCGGCGCGCGTCGAGAGCCCCAGCGGCCAGGGCAACGGCGTCAGCTACCTGGGCTTCGCCGCCGAGGTCGAGAACGAGCTTCGACCCGGCTGGTTTCTGGGTGGCGTCTTCGAGGGGGGCCTTGGCCTGCTCCAGCGCCAGACCGGCGGACCGGTGCTCAGCCTCGCCCTCGCCCGCGTCTGGTGAGCTGGCGCGCGGGACTCAGCGCTCGCGCTGGCGACGGAACGGCGGCGTCGCCGGAAGCTCAGCGGGCATCTCCGCGGGCTCTTCCGGCGCCACGCGAACCGGCGGCGCCGGAGGCTCGTAGCCCGGGGCCCGCATGGGCTGCCCCTCTTTCCGCGCGACGTAGCGGCCGAAGCCCGTGTCCGAGGAGGACCCGGACGTCGTCCCGGAGCCGCGGTCGTCGAGGGCCGTCTCGATGCCTCGGGCCGCGACGTCGAGGAGCGCGGCCACCCCCTTCTCGACGGCCGCCTCGAAGCGCTGCTCCGCGCCCGCGACGCGATCCTTGCGGCGCTTTCGCGCGAGCTTCTCGCCCTGGGACCGGTTCTTCTTCGCCAGCCGCTTGCGGCGCTTCTGGGCGAGGCGGCGGAGCTCGACCTCGTCCGGCTCCCCGGAGCCGAGCAGGCCGAGTGCCTGGAGCGACACCGCGAGGCCCCAGCCCATCGCCGGCCAGTACCACCAGGTGCCGCCTCCGCTCAGCATGTCGACGCCGAAGAGGAAGGCGTTGACCACGGCGTAGGTGCCGAAGTGCTGCCAGAAGTCCCGCACGCGGCGCTTGCGCTTCGTGAGCGCGATGGCCCGGCCTTCCTCGAGCAGCTTGGTGTCCTCGCGCACAGCGCGGACCTCCGCCGCCGCGGCCTCGAAACGCTCTGGCGCGACCCCTACCTCGGCCGCGGCCGCCGCCAGCTCCGCATGGGAGAGCTGCCCGTCGTCTTCGGCCCCTCGCTCGAGGGCCCGGCGGAGGATCTCGCGGACCTCCACGTCGCTGTATGCCGCGCTCATGGTCACAGGATAGTACGCAGCCGCACCCATGCAGATTTCGACGCGCCGTGAACCCGGCCGTTAGCAGCGGAGCCGGCCCTCAGAGCAGGCGACGGAGCACGGCCTTGGCGAGGCGCGAGAAGGGCGGGTACATGATCGCGGGATCCACGCGCGTGGGCTTTTTGAGCACGCCGCGGCGATGACTGAAGGTCTCGAAGCCCCAGCGGCCGTGGTAGCTGCCCATGCCGCTCTCGCCGACGCCGCCGAAGGGCAGGTCGGGGATGGCGAGGTGCAGCATGCAGTGGTTGACCACGGCGCCCCCGGAGCTCGTGCCCTCGAGCACCTGCTCCTGCACTTTCCGGTCCCCGGCGAAGACGTAGAGCGCGAGCGGGTGCGGCCGCGCGTTGACGAAGCGCAAGGCCGCGTCGACGTCTGGCACGGAGAGCACGGGCAGGATGGGCCCGAAGATCTCCTCCTCCATGACCGGCGCGGTCGCCGGCACGTCCTTCAGGATGGTCGGCGCGAGGTAGCGCGACGCCTCGTCGCCGGTCCCGCCGCAGAGTACCTGTCCTTCGCCCAGGAGACCCATGAGCCGTCGGTGATGCGACGCGCTCACGATGCGCGCGTAGTCGGAGCTGCTCTCCGGGTCGTCGCCGTAGAAGCTCCGGACCGTGGCCACGAGCCGATGCACGAGGGCGTCGTGCACGCGCTCGTCGACGAGCACGTAGTCCGGCGCCACGCAGGTTTGTCCGGCGTTGAAGAACTTGCCCCAGGCAATGCGCCGCGCCGCCACGTCGAGGTCGGCGCTCCGGTGCACGATGCACGGGCTCTTGCCGCCAAGCTCGAGGGTGACCGGGGTGAGGTACTCGGCCGCGGCGCGCATCACGATGCGTCCGACGCGGCCGCCGCCCGTGTAGAAGATGTGGTCGAAGCGCTCGGCGAGCAGCGCCGTGGTCTCGGCGACGCCCCCCTCCACGACACACACGGCCTCCCGGTCGAGGTAGCGAGGCAGAAGCCGGGCGAAGAGCGCGCTGGTGTGCCGGGAGACCTCGCTCGGCTTGAGCACAGCGGCGTTGCCTGCTGCGAGCGCCGCCACGAGCGGCGCCATGAGGAGCTGAAAGGGGTAGTTCCAGGGCGCGATGACCAGCACCACGCCGAGCGGCTCCCGGCGAATCTCGCTGCTTCCAGGCCGCGCCACGAGGGGCACGCGCACCTTCTCCGGTCGCATCCAGCCCTCGAGATGCGACCGCACGTGGGCGAGGTCGTTGGCGACGAAGCTCAGCTCGGCCCCGTAGGCCTCGATGGAAGGCTTGCCGAGGTCCTCGTGCAGCGCCTCGAGAATCTCCCGCTCGCGCTCCTTCACGAAGCGCGCGACGCCGTCGAGCTGCGCCAGGCGCCAGCGCAGGGGCCGCGTGGCGCCACTGCGAAAGCGCGCGCGCGCAGAGGCGACCCGCCGGGAAATATCGGCTGAGCCGTTGACGGCCGAGGGGTGCGGAGAGGTCCCGAGGGGAGACATGGCGCGCAGCATAGAAGACCTCGACGGTCGCCGCTGCGCGGGCACCTTAGCTTCGGCCAGGCCGTGGTTTGACCCCGAATAAATCACCCGAAGAGCCGGTCAGCGTTGTTGAGCCGGTCGTTCTTCGGTATTCTCCTCGAAACCGGTTGGAAACGCCGACGGCACCGTGGCCTGCGAAAAGGGCACGGGCTTCGGCCGGCGCGGGGGACCCGCTCTCGCCAGGAGTTCACGGAATGCAGCGATCCAAGCCGCGCCCGAGCGCGCCCCGGAGCCCCGAGCCCATGCGGCGCAACGACGAGTGGCGCCCGAGTGAGCGCCCGAGCCCCTGGTGGGCTCACCTGCTCCGCTGGAAGCTCTGACGCCGCCACGGCGCCCACCACGCCAGGACGCCACCCCCGCGGGACGTCAGGCGGGCAAGGCGTCCCGGGCGCGCTGAAGGCCTTCCCGGGCCCGGTCGAGGCACGGGCCGACCTCGGCCCAGGCTTCGTCCGTGAGGGCGCTCCAGGCGCGCGCTGCGTTGCGTTCCATGGACGCGAAGTGGCCGATCATGCTGGCGAAGGCCTCGAGGCCGAGCGCGTCCATGAGCGCCGCGCGGAGCTCCAGAACATCCGGCACCGTCAACAGTCCCCTTCCTTTTTCGATAAGCCCCCCACCCCCGCCCCCTGTGAAACTCGTCCGAGCCCGCCGCCCCTTTTGTGGACATTGATTCGCGGCTGCCGGAAGTCCGAAA
>JBCCAW010000495.1:0-4572 GCA_039814655.1 Myxococcota bacterium
TCATCATTGGCATCCTGCGCCCGCAAGATTGCCCACCGATCAAGGAAGCCCCCGGTGACATCATCACCACCGCCGAGATTGTCTTTGCGCTCATCCCGCCGATCACGCTGATCATCGCGGTGTTGGGCTCTATTCTCGCAGGGATCGCCACACCCACAGAGGCAGCAGGCGTAGGTGCAGCAGGCGCGCTGTTGCTTGCGGGCCTGCGGCTCTCCAAAGATCAAGGCGCGCGCGTATTGAGGTGGGTGATTGGGGCCAGTGTCGTCGCGGCCTTCAGCCTGCCCGTGCTGCGCAGCGTGGCCGATCTGCGCATGACAGTCGAAGTGGTGACCACGTGGAACGCCGTCTGCTTTGGCATCGCGCTCTTGGCCTCGATGATCCTGACACTGGGCATCGCAGCCGCGTTTTGGGCGATCCTCAAAGCCCGCGCGCTCGATCAGATTGTCATGAGCACGATGCGCGTCTCCACGCTGGCCTTCGCGATCCTGATCGGCGCCACGATCTTTTCGCTCATCTTCAAAAGCTTTGGCGGCGATGACGTGGTCACCGGCGTGATGGAAACCATCCCCGGCGGTGAGCTGGGCGCGCTTATCGCGGTGTCGCTTCTGATCTTCTTTTTGGGCTTCTTTCTCGATTTCATCGAGATCGTTTTCATCATCATGCCCATCGTCGCGCCGGTTATCTTGCAATCTGACATCAACCCGATCTGGTTTGGCGTTCTCATCGCAATGAACTTGCAAACCTCCTTTCTCACGCCGCCCTTCGGGTTTGCCCTCTTCTACCTGCGCGGCGTTGCCCCGCCCGAGGTCAAAACCAGCGATATCTATCGCGGCGTGCTGCCCTTCATTGCCATTCAAATCGCGGCCTTTGTGCTGGTCTTTTGTGTCCCGGCCTTGGCCACATGGCTGCCATCGCTGATCTATCAATAGAGGTCCCATGACGTATCTGACCCCCAATGTGCACATCCCGGCCGTCGGCGGCGACATGGCCGGTTACCTGGCCCGCCCCTCGGCTCAACCCCGCGCCACTGTGCTCATACAGGTGGAGCTGTGGGGCATGACACAGCACATGAAAGAGGTGGCAGATCGCTTGGCGGAGGCGGGTTATGCGGCCTTGGTGATTGATCTGTTTCGCGGGGCCACTCCGCCTGTGCCCACCGACCCGGTCGAGACCTGGGGCGCGACCTTTGAAGGCTTTGACGATGTGCGCGCCACGCTTGATTGCCGCCATGCCCTCGCCTGGCTTTTGGCAGGCAAAGCGGGGTGAGCGCGTAGCGGTGCACTTCCCGGGCGGTGGCGCCGAGGCCCGCGAAGACGAGCAGGGCCAGCGCCACCTGGCCGGCCTGGCGTAGCCGGGCACGCAGCTGCGGCCGGCGCCAGGGCCAGGCGCGCGCCTCCGGCTCCCCTCGCGACGCGTCGCCCTTTGGCGGCTCCACGGGAGGACGCTCCACGCGCCGGTTGCGCGGCGGCGGACGCGAGGAGTCGCGCAGCTCGGCGCGCTCCACGCCCGGGCCCGGAGGACGGTTCATGGAGCGGGGATCGCGCCCCGCCGGGCGCAGGGTCAAGAAAGCCGTCAGGAAAGCGGAGAGGCCAGGAGCGCCGCGTGCAGCTCTCGCGGCGTCTTGCTGATGTCCCCGGCGCCGAGCGTCAGCACGACGTCGCCGGGCCGGAGCCGCTCGCGCAGCGCCGCTGTGAGGTCCGCGCGCTTCGGGACCCAGTGGGCGTCACGGTGTCCGTGCCGGCGAATGGCGGCCACGAGGCTCTCCGCGTCTGCGCCCTCGATGGGCGCCTCGCCCGCCGCGTAGACGTCCGTCACGAGGAGCGTGTCAGCGCGATTGAAGGCGCGGGAGAGCTCGTCGAAGAGCAGATGCGTGCGCGTGTAGCGATGCGGCTGAAACGCCACGACGAGGCGCCGGCCGTAGGCGCGCTGCGCCGCCTCGAGGGTGACCTCGACCTCCGTCGCGTGGTGCGCGTAGTCGTCCACGATGGTCACCGGCGGCCCCTCGCCGACGGGGACTTCGCCGACCACAGTGAAGCGCCGCTGCACCCCGGAGAAGGTCGCGAGGCCCTCGCGCACCTCGGCGTGCGGCACGCGGAGCTCGTCGGCGACGGCGATGGTCGCCAGCGCGTTGAGCACGTTGTGCATGCCGGGCATGCGCACCTCGAAGCGGCCGAGGCTCTCGCCGCGTCGCTCGACGTCGAAGGCGACGCTGAGACCCTTCACCTCCGCGTTGCGGGCCCGGTACTCGGCCTGCGCCGTGAGGCCATAGGTCGCCGTGCGCTTTTCGAGGCGCGGCAGAATGCTCTGCAGGTTCGGGTTGTCGAGGCAGGCGACCACGAGTCCGTAGAAGGGCACGCGGTTGGCGAAGCTCGCGAAGGCGTCTTTGACCGCGTCGAGGCTGCCGTAGTGGTCGAGGTGTTCCGGGTCGATGTTGGTGATGACGGCGATGGCCGGCGTCAGATGGCGAAAGGAGCCATCGGACTCGTCGGCCTCGGCGACGAGGAGGTCGCCGGCGCCGCTGGCGGCCCCGCTGCCGAGCGCGTTGAGCTTGCCGCCGACGACCACCGTGGGGTCGAGGCCGGCGTGCCGGAGCACGGTGGCCACGAGCGAGGTGGTGGTGGTCTTGCCGTGGGACCCGGCGATGGCGATGGCGATGCCTTCCTTGAGGCGCATGAGCTCGCCGAGCATCTCGGCGCGCTCGATGACGGGCACGGCCCGGGCCCGGGCGGCCACGAGCTCCGGATTGTCCCGGGGCACGGCGGAGCTGAAGACGACCACGTCGCTCGTGGCCACGTGGCTGGCCGCGTGCCCCTCGAAGATGCGCGCGCCTTTGCCCACGAGGCGCCGCGTGTAGTCGTTCGAGCGCAGGTCCGACCCGGACACCTCGAAGCCGTGGCCGAGAAGCACCTCGGCGATGCCGCTCATGCCGACGCCCCCGATGCCGACGAAGTGAATGGACCGAATACGCCCGCGAAACATGCGCCGGGGATGCCGCCCGGGATGGGAGAAGTCAACGTTTCCGCGCTCACGAACGTCGCCCGGCGAGCCCAACGCTCTTCAATCTCGAAAGGCGCGCTCGAAACCGCCCCGAGAGCGCTTCGAGGCGCCCAAGCTCGTGATTTCCCGCGCCCGAAGAGCTACCTCGGGCCCCAAAGCGCGCGATGGCCGAGGGCAAACCCGGGCCTGAGCGATTCGCAGCGCGTTTGTCCCGCCGAGAGCCGCGCATGTCCGTATGGCTCCTCCTTGGGCGCTCCGAGCGCCGACCATGGGCACCTTGGTGGGCTTCGGGGGATCAGCGCGTGCGCATCGAAGCTTCCGGTGCGTACGTCGGAGTGAGCCACACGCGAGGCGGACTCCGGGGACTGTTCGGCGGCCCGCTGGTTGTGCGTGCAGTGAGTGTTTCGAGCTGCCGCACCGTGCGTCCCCGCGCCCGGTCGAGCACCGCCCGCGAGCAAGAGTCAGCGCGAGGAGAGGTAGGCGACGAGGTCGGCGCGTGCCGCGGCCGTGAGCTGAGCGCCGACCTCGTGCTCGACGCGCAAGCCCTCGCCGCAGGGCTCGAGGACGGCGTCGAGCGTGGCGGCGCAGCCGTCATGAAAGTAGGGCGCCCGCGTCGCGAGGCCGACGAGAAAGGGCACCTGGAGCAGCCGGCCGCCTACGCCCACGTTGTCCGCCTGCGTACCGTCGTCGCCGGCGTGGCAGCCGGCGCACCCTTGGTCCGCGAAGACCTGCGCGCCCCGGGCCACGGCCTCGAGGTCCCGCGCTTCCGGCACCACCGCGGGGAGCTCATCGAGATACTGCCCGAGGGCGTCGACCTGCTCGGCCGTGAGCACGGGCCCGTTCATGCGATTGACGAAGGTGTCGCTCATCACGGCGCCCAAGCCGCGCACGCGGCCGTCCCAGTGAAAGGGTAGCGTTTCCATGATGCCGCCGCGGAGCGTCTGCGTTCGCCGCGGGCCGTCTCCGAGGGACCACACATGGGCATCCTCGCCGCCCTCGGGGTGACAGGAGGCGCAGGCCAGCCCGCCACCGGGGTCGGAATGAAAGATGTCCCGGGCCGTGTCGTAGGGTGGCGAGCCGAGAACCACCGAGGCGTGGCGCCCCGGGGTAAAGAGCCGAAGCATGCCCGAAAAGGGCTGAAGCACCACGAAGGCGTGCGTCCCGACGTAGGGGAAGGCCTCGACGGCGCTCGCTGCGCCAAAAACGTCCTCGCGGCCAAGCTGGGGCTGACAGGGCCCGCGATGATGCGCGGGACCGGGGAGCGCATGGCGGCTGAGCTGAGGGGCGCCGTGAGCACCGCTCGTGGCTTCCGCGACCAGCAGCTCTCCGGCCCCCGGGAGCCAGGCAAAGTCCACGGCGAGGGCACCGGTCCGAAGCGTCGCTGCCGTGGGAGCGAGGTCGCCGGCGGGGAAGCGCGCCACGAAGGTGCCCACGAGGCGCTCTTCGCAGGGCGTCGCGCCGCTCCCGTACCCCGTGGAGCGGACCGCGACAGGGTCCCGCGAATGCGCCTGACCGAGCAGCACCAGGTCGCCGCCTAGCGCGCGCATGCGCCACGCGACGCGCGCGGCCCGCGCA
>JBCCAW010000536.1:0-4179 GCA_039814655.1 Myxococcota bacterium
CGCATCAGCAACTTCCTGCTCTGGGGCGCCGCCTACGCCGAGCTTCACTTCAGCCCGCGTTTGTGGCCGGAGTTCGACGCCGAGTGCTTCTACGAAGCGGTGGCCTCCTACCAACGACGCGAGCGCCGCTTCGGGCGGGTCGCTCCTTTCGCCACGAACGAGCCCACGGCCGCCGACGCCGAGTAGAAAGGGCGCGAGCCATGACCGCCCCCGAACCGACGGCCGAGGCGCCCGCCAAGCGCGGGCTGGGAAGCACGGCCTTGCGGCTCTTGACCGCCGCGCCGCTGGTCCCGCTCGTCATCTGGATGCTCTTCAGCGCGCCGCCGCTGGTGTTTCAGCTCTTTGGCGTCGTGTGGATCGCGATCTGCGCGTCGGAGCTCATGGCCATGACCCTGCCGGAGTCGCGGGGCGCCCGAATCTGGGGCCTCGTCGCCACGCTCGGCCTGGCCGCCGTGAACATGTTCGGAGAGACGCTGCAGCTCGACGCGCGGCTGCTGCCCTCGGTCCTGCTGCTGGTGGTCAACGGCGCGCTCGTCGCGGGCCTCGGCGCGTCCGACCACGTGGAGGGCGCCGCCCATCGCATCGCCTGGCTGCTCGGGGGACCGCTCTACGTCGGGGCCACGCTGTCCACGCTCGCGATGCTGCACGGCGAAGCCCATGGCGGAGCGTGGGTGCTCTTCAGCATGTTCCTCGCCTTTCTCAGCGACACGGGCGCCTACTTCGCGGGCAAGACCTTCGGCCGCCGCAAGCTCGCGCCGACCATCTCGCCCAAGAAGACCGTAGAGGGTTCCTTGGGGGGCCTCGCCACGGCCACGCTCGGCGCTCTCGTGCTCGGCGCCACGCTACTGGACGGCGTCGTGCCCCTCTGGCAGCTCGCGCTGCTCGCGCCCATGGCCGCCGCCCTGGGGCAGGCCGGCGACCTCCTCGAGAGCCTCATCAAGCGGAGCTGCAACGTGAAAGACAGCGGCAACGTGTTGCCCGGACACGGCGGGCTGCTCGACCGTTCCGACGCCTTGATGTTCACGGGGCCCACGACCTGGCTCTTCGTGATCTGGCTCACTTAGACTAATAGAAAAGACACCTTTGTCGCTTCTTGGCCCTTCTTGGCACGGGGAAGTGAAGCGCGCCTGGGCCCGGAAGCCCCTTCAGTGCGACTCCCCACCGCCGATGAAGAAGGCGAGGTCATGGACGTCGTCATCATCGGAGAGTTCCCCCACGAGCGTCGCGAGGCGCTCCGCCTCGCCTCCACGCGCGCGGGCTTTCAGCCGTCCTTTCACGAGGAGGTCTCCCACGCTCGGCAGGCGCTCCGCTTCGGGAGCCCCCCCTCCGCCATCGTGGTCGATGGGTGTGCGCCGGAGCTCGAGAGCTTCGTCGAGTGGATGCGCGGCGAAGGCCGGCTCTTCACCGTGCCCGTGCTGGTGACGGCCCCCGTGCCCTCCCACGGCGCCTTCCTCGAAGTGCAGCGCATGGGCGCCGACGACGTGGTGCTCGAGCGTGACCTCGGCGGGCTCACGCGCCGGCTCGCTCACCTGGCCGACTTCGACCCGGTGGCCCGGCCGGCGACGCGCGGTGGCACCGCCGTGATCGCCCATGCGTCGTCGCGACGGCGGCGCCTCTTGGGCCGCATTCTCCGCATGAGCGGCTTCGATCTCAGCTTCGCGCAGGACGCGGAGGAGCTGGTGAACCTGGCCGGCGCCGAAGTCGCGGCCACGGGCACGCAATCGGACTCCGTGCCCGTGCCCGAGCGCCCGGTGCTGCTGGTGGCGTCGATGGATCTTCCGCCCGCGGGGCCCATCGCGGCGGTGCAGCAGGCGGCGCTGCACACGCCCCTGGTGCTGCTCGGGCCGACCCGGGCCCTGCACGATCTGCGCGAAGCGGCCACGGCCCTGCCCGATTGCAGCGTCGGCTCGGACCAGTCGCCGCCGGATCATCTGCTCTTTCTCGCCAACGAGCTTCTCCGGGGCCCCGGCGCCAACAACCGGGCCTCCGCCCGGGTGCTCCACGGCGCCGTGTGTGCGTTTCGCCCGGCCGGCGGCCTCGATGCGGAGTTCGGGCTCACCTACAACATCAGCCGCGAAGGCATGTACGTCCGGACCCTTGACCCGCCGAAGCGCGGTGACGAGCTCTGGCTCGAGCTCCGGCCCCCGGGGGAGCGCCAGGCGGTGCATCTCCGGGGCGAGTGCGCCTGGGTGAAGAGCGCGAACCGCGCCGGCGGCGCCACGCCCCCGGGCTTCGGGCTCCGGCTCCGCGGCGACGCCTGTCCGCCCGCGGACCTGGCGGCCTATCAGGCGGCCTACGACACGCTCCACGCCCAGCAGCCGCTGCACTGACGACAACGGACGCAAAGCGCGGGAGCCTGCGCTTGCATCGCGGAGTGGACGTGGCCTGGAGCGCGCCGCATTCTCGACCGCGGTGCGGGGCCATTCGACGCAAGCTGCGTTCCGGCGGCGCCTGACGCGGCTGCTCCCGGGAGCCTTGGCGCTCCTGGCCTTCGCGGTGACCCTCGCGGGCGTCGAAGCCCGCTACGCGACCTTTCACAACCGCACCTTCGACCTGGCCTTCTATGCGCGCATGGCCTGGGGTCTGGCGGGCAACGATTGGTGGGACCCGCTCGTCGGAGCCCACGTGCTCGGCCTCCACGTCTCGCCGGTGCTGGTGCCGCTCGGCGTGTTGGGCCGGCTCATCGGCGACCCGGTGCGCGTGCTCATGGTCGCGCAGAGCGCCGCCCTGGTCGGCGCGGGCCTCTGCATCGCGCGCGCCGGGCGGCGCTGGCTCGGCCCGGCCGGCGCGGTCCTGGGCGTGCTCACCGTGGTGCTGCACCCGAACGCGTTGCATGCGGCGACCTATGAAGTGCATCCCGGCACGCTGGCGCTCCTGCCCATGGCCTACGCGCTCGAGCGCCTCGACGCTGCGGATCTGCGCGGGCTCCTTGTCGGCTGCCTCGGCATGCTGCTCTGCCGCGAAGACCTGGCACTGGTCACCGCGGCGCTGGGCGTGCTCGCGTGGCCCACGAGCCGGCGCGTGGCCATCGGCCTCGTGGCGTCGAGCGGCGCCTATCTGGCGCTCTTTCTCTTCGTGTTCTTCCCCGAACACGCCCCGGAGACCGGCTCCTTCCAGCTTCATTTCGGGAAATGGGGCGACTCCTTCGGCGAGGTCTTCGCCACCTGGCGCGCGGACCCGGGGACGCTCGCCGCGCACCTCGCGCAGCCGGGCAAGCTGAGCTTCGTGCCGCGGGCCATTCTGCCCTACGCGCTGCTGCCCCTCCTGGCGCCGCGCTGGTGGCTCCCGGCGCTCCCCACGCTGCTCATCGCTCAGATTTCTGACTTTCCCACCACGGACGACCTCGACAGCCACTACCTCACGCCCGCGCTACCGGCCCTGGCCATGGCGACGCTGGCCGGCCTCCATCGCCTCGCGGGCGGCCGAGAGCGGCCGGCGCGCCTCGGGCTCGTGGCGGTGAGCGGGACGCTCGGGGTCGCCGTGGCCGTGGTGGGCCCACATCCGACGCAGGCGGCGTTTCATCCCGATGCGCGCCAGCCGGCAGGCCGGGACGTGGTGGCGCGCGTTCGCGGCGCCGACGCCGCCGCCGGGACCGAGGTCGGCTTTCAAGGACCCGACGCGCTCTTGCCGCATCTCGCCGCGCGCCGGCGCCTGCACCGCGGGCCCCCGCCCGAGCGTGGCGACCGCTTCGTCGCCTTCGATCTGACCCACCGGGTCCGCTGGGCGCACGACGAGACCTTGCTCCGTACCGAGGAGGAAGAGCCCCTGCGCGCCTGGCTAGCGCGCCCGGACCACGGCGTGGTGCTCCACCAGCCGCCCTTCCTCTTGCTCGAGCGCGGCAAGGACCCGCGCCGGGGGCTCGGAGCGGCGTATTTTCTTCCGGAGCCGTCGGTGGCGGCGCGCGGGACGCCGGGCGTTGCGCTCAGCGCGTGCCTCCGGGTGGAGCGCGCCGAACGGACCGCGGCCGGCGTCGCCCTCGTCCTTCGCGCGGAACGCGGCTGCCCCAGCGATCTGGCCCTTCGCCTCGGGCCCGTGCCGCAGCCCGGGAGCGCGCGCGCGCTCCGCGGGCCCCGACGCGTCGACCTGCTCTTCGACGGTGTGCTGAGCCCCGCGCACCTTCGCCCAGGGGACCGGGTCCGGTCCGCCCAGTGGAGCTGGCCTCAGAAAATACGGCAGCTA
>JBCCAW010000249.1:0-8274 GCA_039814655.1 Myxococcota bacterium
CGGGCCCGCGTCTTCGAGGCGTCCCCGACGCGGCTGCTCGTCGGCGTGCCCCGCGGCGGCACCACGGGGCCCTTTACCGTCGACTCCCGCGGCCGCGGCCAGGCGAGCTCGCAGGGAGCCTTCGTGGTGCAGGAGCCGCCGGTCGCGACGCGCTACGCACCGCGCTACGGCCCGCCGGGAACGCTGGTCACTCTCGAGGGCAACCACTTCGGGCGGAACCTCCGGGCCCTGCAGGTCACTCTCAGCGGCGTCCCGGCGCGCGTTCGGGACCTCGGGCCCCGGCGAATCGTGGTGGAGGTGCCGGCCGGCGTCGCCGGCGGTCAGTGGGAGGTGAGCGTCAGCGGCCTTCGCGCGGTCTGGGCCGAACCCTACGGCGCGACGGCGACGCTGCGTGTCGACCGCGTGGACCCGCCGGCGGCCGGTCCCGGCGCCGAGGTGCACATCTACGGTCAAGGCTTCGACCCCGATCCGGCCGGGGACGTGGTGCGCCTCTCCGGCGTGACCGGACAGGTCGTGAGCGCCACGCCGGATCAACTGGTGGTCATCGTGCCCCGGGCGCCGAGCGGCCCCCTCGAGGTCCAGGCCTACGGGCAGAGCGCGCGGCTCCGCGGCATCTTCAACGCGGCGGCCCAGCCCACCATCGTGGCGCTCGTGCCCGAGGCGGGGACGGTGGGTACGACGCTGGAGATTCGCGGCGCGAACTTCGGCAGCCGCCGGGCCCTCGTCGACGTGCGCCTCGCCGGGCGCGCCGTCGCCGTCCAGTCCGTGCGGGACGACCGGGTCGTCGTGGTGGTGCCGCCGGGTGCGCGTTCGGGCCTGGTGCAGGTCACCATCGGCGCTCGCGGCGGCGCGACGTCCCCGCGGCGCTTCGAGGTGCTCGGCGACGCCGGCGTGGCCGGGCTCCTGCCGAGCTCGGGCTACGAGGGGACGGAGCTCACGCTGCGGGGCCAGGGATTCCCCCGCGGGCCGCTGATGGTGCAGTTCCCCGGCGCGCGCCCCGTCGCCGCGGACCGGCGAGGCCCGCTGGAGCTGCGCGTGCGTGTGCCCCGTGGCGCGACGACGGGCGCGGTGCAGGTGGTCTTGCCCGATGGCCGGACCCTGAACGCCGGACGCTTCCAGGTGGTGCCCACTCCCGTGGGCGTGGGCGTGACCGCCATCGAGCCCGAGTGCGCGTTCAGCGGCTGCGCCGCGACGCTCCGCGGCTACGGCTTCGCGAGCAACCCGGCGAGCAACCGGGTGCGCTTCAACGGGCAGTCCGTGCGCGTGCGCACGGCGAGCCCCACGGCCATCGTCATCACCCTGCCGGCGCAAGCGGGAAACGGCCGCTTCCAGGTGCGCGTACGCCGGCGCGGCGAGGCCCAGAGCCCGCCCTTCTACGTGCAGCCGCGGTGACAAGCGCACGGCGAGGGTGGGACCGGCGCGCTCTGGCGCTATAGTGATTCCTTAACTCTCGGCGGCCCCGGCCCGCCGCTGCACACCCCAGGAGTCCCCGTGATCGAAGAGCGCCTGCGCGAAGCCCTGACCTTCGACGATCTCCTTCTCGTCCCCGGTTACTCGGATTTCCTGCCCAAGGACTCGGACGTGCGCTCGAGGCTCACGCGGGACCTCGAGCTGAACACGCCGCTTCTCAGCGCGGCCATGGACACGGTCACCGAGTGGCGCACGGCGGTGACCATGGCGCGCGTCGGCGGCCTCGGCGTCATCCACAAGAACCTGACGCCCGCGGATCAGGCGCGCGAAGTGGTGAAGGTGAAGCGGGCCGAGAGCGGCATGATCGTCGACCCGATCACCATCACGCCGGAGCTGCGCCTGGAGCAGGCGCTCGAGCTGATGCGCCGGAACAACATCAGCGGCCTCCCGGTGGTCACGGCGGACAAGCCCGTCGGCATCCTCACGAGCCGGGACGTACGCTTCGAGACGAACCTCGACCAGCCCGTCGAGCGGCTGATGACCCGCGAGCTGGTCACCGTGCCGCCGGGGGTCAGCCAGGAGCGCGCCCGGGAGCTGCTTCACCAGCACCGCATCGAGAAGCTCCTCGTGGTCAGCGAAGACGGGACGCTGGCGGGACTCATCACCATCCGCGATCTTCTGCAGGCGGAGAAGTTCCCGAACGCCGTCAAGGACGGGCTCGGCCGGCTCCGCGTGGGCGCCGCAGTGGGCGTGGGCGCCGACCGTATCGAGCGGGTGCAGGCGCTGGTGAACGCGGGCGTGGACGTGCTCGTGATCGACACCGCGCACGGGCACTCCAAGGGCGTCATCGACGCCGTGCGTGCCACCAAGGCCGAGCACCCGGACGTACAGCTCGTGGCCGGCAACATCGCCACGGCGGAAGCCGCAGAGGCGCTCATCGAGGCCGGCGCCGATGGGCTCAAGGTGGGCATCGGGCCCGGGTCCATCTGCACCACGCGCGTCGTGGCGGGCATCGGGGTGCCGCAGATTACCGCCGTGAGCGACTGCGCCCGCGTGGGCCGGGCGCACGGCGTGCCGATCATCGCCGACGGCGGCATCAAGTTCAGCGGCGACATCGTGAAGGCCATCGCCTGTGGCGCGAGCACGGTCATGCTCGGCTCGCTCCTCGCGGGCACCGATGAGAGCCCGGGGCAGCTCGTGCTCTTCCAGGGCCGCACCTACAAGAGCTACCGGGGCATGGGATCCATCGGCGCGATGCGGAAGGGCTCGAAAGACCGCTACGCGCAGGCCGACGTCTCCGACGCGGACAAGCTCGTGCCCGAGGGCATCGAGGGCCGCGTGCCCTACCGGGGCGCGCTCGGCGAAGTGATCTACCAGCTCGTGGGCGGCCTCCGCGCCGGCATGGGCTACACGGGCTGCGCAACCATCGAGGCACTGCAGACGAAGGCCAAGTTCCTCAAGATGAGCTCCCAGGGTCTGCGCGAGAGCCACGTGCACGACGTGGTGGTCACCGAGGAAGCGCCGAACTACCGGGTCTGACGAGGCGCGCCGCGACGCGCCTCCCGGCGCTTGCGCGCTAGCCCTTGTTGAAGATCTTCTTCTGCTGCGTGTGGTACCCGCCGCGGAAGTCTTCGAAGGGGTAGAACATGAAGAAGGGTACGAGGCTCGCCCCGAGGGCGTAGGCGCGCACGTTCGGTAGGGAGAAGCGCTGGCGGGCGGGGTCGATGACCGCATAGAGCCCGGAGTAGCGGGCGAAGGACGCCGTGAGCCGGAGCGAGGAGCGCAGCCGGTCGCTGCTCGACTCGCGGTGGAGCGCCATGAGGTTCAGCACGCGGATGGCGCCCGAGCGGAAGCGGTCGTAGCGCCCATCGTTGCCATCCGCATGGAAGAAGAGCGCCTCCGGCTGCAGCACGAGCAGGCCGTGCTTGGACATGCGGTAAGAGAAGTCGCTGTCCTCGTGCGCCGCATAGCGGAGGAGCAGCGGCGACCAGCCCTCCTGGAGACCGAACTTGCGCCGGAAGGTCGTGCGCCCCCCATTGACGAGGCCGCTCACGCGGGCGCCCGTGGTCTCTACCTCCGGTGGGAGCTCGCCGGGCTCGTGGGGCGCGTCGTAGGGCACGAAGTGAGCGTCCAGCGTCAGCTGGTTCTCGAGGATCTCGCGCAGCTTGTTGGCGAGCCCCGGCGCCTTAGGAGCCGCGGCCTCGTCGCGCTGCCCCGTGTCATCGCCGGGCGGCTTGTGCGCGAAGAGCGCCGCGACCATGGCGATGTGCTCTTCCGGGTCGCTCTCGTAGACGTCCATCACCTTCTCGGCCGCGTCGGGGTAGAGATAGATGTCGTCGTCGAGGGAGAGGATGATGTCGGCTTCGGCGGCCTTTAGCGCCTGCGTGCGCTGATAGGTGATGGACCGAACCTTTGCGGGCTCGTAGACGAGGCGAACGCGCTCCCAGTGGTCGGCGTAGGTCTCGAGGACCCGGTCTCTGTTCGCCTCCCAAGCGTCCGAGGCGTCGACGACGCAGACCTCGCTGGGCGGCCTGCTTTGCCCGAGGACGTGCTTCAAGCACTCCACGAGGAAGTCGATGCGGTTGTAGGTGCAGACGATCATGCCCCAGGTGAGCGTGTTCATGACGTGAGCTCCCGAATCGGATCCGTAGCGGTGGCCAAGCGGCGCAACGGTGCCATCAAGCCGCGCTCGGCGCGACCCGACGCCCGACCTCATGGCAGCGCCTCCGCAAGGCGCATGATATGCCCGCCCGCATGGCGCGCGTGCCGGTACTCATCCTCGACTTCGGTTCGCAGTACACGCAGCTCATCGCCCGGCGCATCCGGGAGCAGCACGTGTACTGCGAGATTCATCCCTGCACCCTTCCGCTCGCGGAGGTCGAGGCCCTGAGCCCCGAGGCCATCGTGCTCAGCGGCGGACCTTCGAGCGTGTTCGAGGAGGGCGCGCCGACCATGGACGCCGGCGTGTTTGGCCTCGGCAAGCCCGTGCTCGGGATCTGCTATGGCATGCAGCTCTTCACGCACCTGCTTGGCGGGCGCGTCGCCGCGGCGAGCGAGCGTGAATACGGGCCCGCCAAGATGAACGTGGACCGTCCCGTAGCCATCCTCGAGTCCTTCGCGAAGGACCAGGCCATGGACGTCTGGATGAGCCACGGCGACCGCGTCGAGGCGCTCCCGGAGGGCTTCGAGGTGCTCGGCCACACGGCCAGCTCGCCCTACGCGGCCGTGGGCGACGTCGCGCGGAAGATCTTCGGGCTGCAGTTTCACCCGGAGGTGGCCCACACGCCGAGAGGCGCCGAGGTGCTGCGCGCCTTCCTTTTCGACGTGGCGGGCCTCGAGGCGGACTGGACCGCGGGCTCCTTCGTGGAGCGGAGCGTCGACGAGATTGGCCGGCAGGTGGGCGACGCGCGCGCCGTGTGTGGCTTGAGCGGGGGCGTGGACAGCAGCGTGGCGGCACTGCTCGTCTCCCGAGCCATGGGCGACCGGCTGACCTGCCTCTTCGTGGACAACGGCCTGCTCCGCAAGGACGAGGGCCAGCGCGTGATGGAGATGTTCGAGGGGCGCTTCCACCTCGACATTCGCCGCATCGACGCCCAGGACGAGTTCCTCGATGCGCTCGCGGGCATAGGCGACCCGGAGAAGAAGCGGAAGATCATCGGCAAGGTCTTCATCGACGTCTTCGAGCGCGAGGCCAAGAAGATCGACGGGGTGAAGCACCTCGTGCAGGGCACGCTCTACCCGGACGTGATCGAAAGCGTTAGCTACAAAGGACCGAGCGCCGTCATCAAGAGCCACCACAACGTGGGCGGCTTGCCGGAGCGCATGGATCTTTCGCTCGTCGAGCCGCTTCGCCTGCTCTTCAAGGACGAGGTGCGCGAGGTCGGGCAGGCCATGGGCATTCCCCGGGACTTGCTCTGGCGCCAGCCCTTCCCGGGGCCGGGCCTCGCCGTGCGCTGCCCCGGCGCCATCGACCGGGAGAAGCTCGACGTGCTCCGCGAGGCCGACGCGGTGCTCGAAGAGGAGATCATGGCCGCGGGTTACTACGACAAGCTCTGGCAGAGCTTCTGCGTACTCGTGCCCGTGAAGACCGTGGGCGTCATGGGTGACAGCCGCACCTACGAATGGGCCATCGCCATTCGCGCCGTGGAAAGCCGCGACGGCATGACCGCGGACTGGGCCCGGCTGCCCTACGAGCTGCTCGCGAAGGCCTCGACGCGCATCATCAACGAGGTGCGCGGCTGCAACCGCGTCGTCTACGACATCACCAGCAAGCCGCCGGGCACCATCGAGTGGGAGTGAGGCCGGCCGGCGCTCTGGGGGCGCTGCTGCTGCTCTGCAGCGGCGTGGCGGCGCAACCGATGCCTTTCTCCGATGGGCCCGTGCGGGGGCGCGAGGACGCGCTGGTCGTGGAGCGACTCGGCAGCCCGGACACGCGCGCGGAGGGGCTGTCGGCACGGCGCGCCAGCGCGCGCAGGCGAGGCCTCGAGCGGGCGAAAAGGGCGCTCCACGCACATGTGGATCAGTGGCTCGCCGCCGCGCTGGCGACGCCGGCCCTGGCGAGCCGCGTGCACGCGGTGGTCGAGCGCGACGCGCAGGTGGAGGCGACGCGAAGCCTCGTGGACGGCGCTGTCGTCTTGCGGGTGGCGCTCGCGCTCGGGCCCCTCCGGGCACTCCTCGGGCGGGAGGCCTCATGAGGCGGGCTGCGTGGCTGCTCCTCGCGCTCGGCGCGTGTGGCTTTCAGCAGGTGGCGGGCACGCCGGCGAAGCTCTCCGTGGTGGCGGAGCCCCCGACGGCGAGCGTGTATGTCGACGAACGCTACGTGGCGACGGCGCAGGCCATCGAGGCCCGACCGCGGACGTTTCCCCCGGGGACGCACCGCGTGACCCTCGAGGCACCGGGGCACTTCCCGCATGACGTGGAGGTGGAGCTGACGCCCGGCGTCACCACGCTTCGCATCGCGCTCCGGCCCATCCCTCCCTGACGCAGACGTGATGATGTCGTCTGCGGTAGCCTCGCGCCTCGGGGAAGGACTGGAGGTAGTGAGATGAGGCTTTCGATGGCGCTGATGGCGCTGATGATGTTCGAAGCTATGCCCGCGGCTGCTCAAGAGCCGACGCGCGACGTGGCGGCAGCACGCATGGCCGCGGGTATGGCCCGCATGGAGGCGGCGTCGGCCCGCATGGAGGCGACGGAAGCCGAGCGGGACGCCCGCCGGCAGCTCCGGGAGGCCCGAGAAGGAGGGCCCGAGGCGCGCATGGAGGCGCGCGAGAACCTCCGAGACGCGCGCGAGCAGGGGCAGGAAGCGCGCATGGAAGCGCGCGAGGACCTGCGTGAGGCTCGCCAGGAGCTTGGCGAGGCGCGGCGCGAGCTGCGCGAAGGAGCCGGCATGGCGGCTGATCGGGCCGGCATGGGAGCCCGCCGGGAGCGGGCCGACGCGCGCCGAGATGCGCGGACCGAAGCGCGCGAAGCGCGACGCGCGGAGCGCTGGGAGCGTTTGAAGGAACGGACCGGGGCCGAGCGGCCCAGCGAGGTGCGTCCGCCCGTGCGGCAGGAGCTACGCCGCCACGCGCAACGCGTGGCGCGGCTCGAGCGCATCAAGGCCCTGGCCGCCACGGAGGAGCGCCCGGAGGTCGCCGAGAGAGCGGGGGCGGCGCTGGAGCGCGAGAACGCCCGCCATGAGCGACGAATGGCGCAGCTGCTGAGCGCGGACGAGGACGAGGGCGAGGGCGAGGGCGAGGGCGAAGCCGGTGACGGCGATGATGGCGAGGGGGAGCAATGACCAAGCGAGGAATCGAAGCGCTCTTCCTGGCCCTGGCGCTGGCGGCCTGCGGCGGCGACGCCACGCCGGAGCCGGCTCCTGAGCCCGAGGTCGAAGCCACGCACGAGGCCGAAGAAACGGCCGAGGTGGAAGTGGAAGAGCCGGCGGGACCCTCAGCGGACGAGATCCCCGTGGCGGATGATTTCACCGAGGCGGTCGAGGCCGAGATCACGGCGGACAACTTCGAAGACGAACTCGCGCGTCTCGAAGCCGAGCTCGACGGCGAGTAGCGGCGGCGAGTGGCGGCGGCTGGCTCGCGCCAGTCGCCGCCTGAGCGCCGGCGCTACGGGTCACGACTCGAAGCGCTGCGTCCCCGGAAGAAGCGCGAGCCCGATGAGCGGGTTCGGATCCCGGGAGGGGCGCCGGGGGCTCTCCAGGGGGAGCTCGAGCGTGAAGGTGGAGCCCGAGCCGAGCGAGCTGTCCACGCTGAGCTCGCCTCCGAGCATGCTCGCGAGACGCCGGGACACGTGCAGACCGAGACCGTGCGAGGACTCGCCGCCGGTCGGTTTCGGCGGTAAGCGCACGAAGCGATGAAAGACCTGTGCCGCGTCCTCGGGCGAGAGCCCAGGCCCCTCGTCGGTCACGCTGAGGGCCACCGCGCGCTCGGTGGGGGCCAAGCGCAGCGTGACCGTGGTGTGAGAAGGGGAGTACTTCAGCGCGTTCGAAAGGAGGTTCTCCATGATCTCTCGAATGGCCTCGGGGTCCGAGCGGATCTCCGGAACCGGAAGCGCGCGCAGCTCGACGAGGATGTCTTTCTCGGCGCCTGTGCGGTGCACGTCGCGCCAGAGCTCCGACGCGAGCGCTCGGAGGTTCACGGTCTCGGCAAAAGGCCCAGGCGGGTTCTCCTGCTGAAGCGCGACGAGCGCGTGCTGGCGGCGATGGCTCAAACGGTCGAGGGCCAAGCGAAGTCCGAGACTAGCCCGGCGGACGGTTCGTCACGCGCATAGCTCATGAGCTGGTCGAGTGCTGTCGACGCAACGGTGAGCGGCGAGGCGACATCGTGGGCGAAGCGCTCCGCGACCATGCGAAGGTGGTCCACGCGTTGC
>JBCCAW010000551.1:0-4076 GCA_039814655.1 Myxococcota bacterium
ACGATGCCGAGCGCCAGCCGGCCAAGCGTGAACCCCGAGGAGGTCTCGTCGTGGTCCAGTACCGACTCGTCCTCCGCCCGTACGTTGAAAAAATTGTGCTTAAGAAACGCGGCACCCTCGATGCCCCAGCGCGCGGGTATCCACCGGTACTCCAGGCCACTGACCACCTTCCCAAGGTCCTGCACCACGCTCTCCGGATCGCGACGGTCCCTCGAGTCGAAGAGCCGATCTCGTCCTTGGAAGGTTGCGTACTGAGGTGTGACAGAGAACCAAAGCTCATGGTCAGGACTCAGCTGGAGCCGGTTGTTGAAGCGCGCAAAGAACTCGAGCCCGTCCCGGCTCATGAAAATGGGTCGCCCAGAAATCTCACCGGGCGATCGACGCCGCTGGAGCACGGGGTTTCCCAGATCGTCCAGCACCGGTTGAGGAGAGCCCCCCTCGAAGGTGACCTCCGGTTGAGGCTTCCCGTCCCATCCATAAATGAAATCAGAACGATCATCGAAGAACGTGCGTGAATAGCCGACGCTCGCCACGACCTCCGTCGTCCAAGGCCCAGCTTCGATCGCGTAGCGAAGTACACCGCCGTAGGCGCGCCGCTGCTCCGTGACCTCGCCGTAAGGGATGGTTTGGACAGCGTTGTGCTGTCGGTCACGGTTGCTTCCGGTGCTGAAGAGCGTGAGCTGAAGACGCTTCGCCCAGGGGCGATCCATGACCCCGATGTCGACGTTGCCGCTGAACGCTTGGTAGTCGTCGTGAAAACGACGGGCGCGAGCGGGCGAGAGGCGGCCTCCAAGACTGACGAGCTCTACATCGATGGGGTAGTTGTTAGCGCTACGGTCGAAGAACCCGCGGACCCCTAGCGAGAGGCCTGTGCGCGGGACGTAGTGCCGCGCGGTCAGCGTGGTCCGGTGGGTTTGCCAGGAACCTGCCTGGTAGCTCGCGAGGCCGAAAGTGCGGCGTTCATCATCTCCCGTCCGAAGGTTGACGGCCCCTCCGAGCGCATCCGCTCCGAGGCGAACGGGGAGCACGCCGCGGAAGATCTCCACGCTTTCGATGGGACCCACGGGGTAGTTGGCTACCCCATCGAAGCCGTAAAGCCGGAGCGGAACCCCGTCGATGAAGAAGCGGACCTGCTCGTCCGTGAGCCCGTTGAGCGTAAAGCGTGACCCGGACCCAAGTCCGCCGGCTCGCTGAAGCGCGACGCCCTGTTCGCGCGAGAGAATGTCGCCGAGGTCGCGGGCCCGCGTTCGCTGGACCGCGACGTCCACCACGTTCACGGCTTCGACGCTCCGCTCGAGCAGCCCCTCCCGATCCCGCTGAACCCGGGCAGAGGCGCCGAGTCCTGAGTCCGAGATCTCCTCGTCGTCCGGCACGCCCACCTGAGACGAGTCCTCGACAGGACTCCTTTCGGACGGTCCGTAGCGCCCTCTAGCTGACGCTTCGGTCGCGGGTGCTTCCCTTTCCCTTGGAGGCTCCGGGCGCACGGGTGGGCGAAACACCCACCGGTAAAGGACACGCGAGACGATGGGTTCGCCCGCGCGCCGGGCCGGCCGAAACCGCGACCGGAGAAGCACGTCGCGAGCGAGCGTGTCCACTATGTCGCCCGCACTCTCCACGACCTCCACGTCGGTCACGGAGCCGTCGAGCCCGATGGTGATGCGAAGCACGACGGTGGCGCCGTGCGTGAACTCCACGCCGTCCGGGACGACCGGCGCCGCTTCCTCGATCAGCTCCGGCGGCTCGAGGTCCGAGGGCTGCGCTTGCGCTCCAGCGTGCCCGGCCGAGAGCGCCAAAGCGCCCCAGAACGACGCCACTCCGCAAAAGCGCAGATGCGTTTGCGGGATCGCCGCCAGAGCCGTCATCGCAGGGGCACGACGCTGAAGATGCAAACGCAAGTCACCTGCACCTTCATCTCGACGCTACTCGGGCACGCCACAAGCGCTCGTGGGACCGCCCGTGGGGAGGCAGGTCAGCCCGGCCGGGCACTCACCGGGGGACATCGGGGTGGTGCACGAAATCGCACACTCCGGGGAACGGAAGCACGACGCGCTGCCGGGGCCCGCGAAGCCCTCGTTGCAGTCGGCGTCGTTTTCGCAAAGGGGGGAGCAGTAGCCCTGCGTGGCGCTTCCACCGATGAGAGAGAAGACGACGCAGCCGTGGTCCGCCGGGCAGTCCGGCTCACCGTCGCCGCAGAGCTGACCGAGGGCGTTGGTCCCGCCGGTCGTCATGTCCATAGAGGTTGCCGTCGCGGTTCCGTCGTCGTCGCCACAGGCGAGCAAGAGAACGAGTGGAAGGACCAGAAGCGTGCGGTGCATGGCTTGCTGATATTGATTTTGATTTTCAAAGTCAAGCCTGCTGCGCGTCGATGTGGCCGGCGCCGGGAGCGTCGCTTGGAGCTCGACTCCGCCACGACGGACGCGTAACGGCCGCGTTCCCCGGAGGAAATACGGCCGTTTCGGCAAGCGCGGGAGCGCCGCTCAGAGACGCTTCGAGTAGTACTCGACGATGAGCTGCATCTCGACGGGGAAGGGGGACCGCGTCGGGGCTCGGAAGCTCCGCCACGCGGCAGGAGAGCGTGTCGTCGTCGAAGCGCATCCAGTCCGGGCGCTGGAGGGCCACCTTTTCGAGGCTCTCCTTGACGATGGCGAGCTCCTTCGACTTGTCCTTGAGCGTGATCTCGTCGCCGACCTTGAGCCGGTAGGACGGGATGTCCACGCGCTTGCCGTTCACCCGGATGTGCCGGTGGCGAACGAGCTGGCGGGCGGCGGGAATGGTGGCCGCGAAGCCCGCGCGGAAGACCGCGTTGTCGAGGCGGCGCTCGAGGAACTCGAGGAGCTTGTCCGGCGTAGGCGCCTTGTTGTTCTTCGCCTCGACGAAGAGGCGGCGGAACTGGCGCTCCGTGAGGCCGTAGTTGAAGCGGAGCTTCTGCTTCTCGACGAGCTGCTTTTTGAAGTCGGACTCGCGGCGGCGGCGGACGTTCTTCGGGCCGTGCTCGCCGGGCGGGTAGGCGCGGTCCCACATGGTCTTGCGGGAAAGGCCGGGGAGGTCGACGCCGAGGGCGCGCATCTTCTTGACGCGCGGGCCAGTGTAACGGGACATGCTTTCGCTCCAGTAGCCAGCGCGGAGCCCGGGCCCCGCCGTCGAAGCGGGGGTTTGCGCCCGGGGCGGCTGACCAGAAATCTCGGTCCCCTCTCGGTCCGGCGACGTCGATCGCCGGGGACGCGGGCCACGGCCAGGTCCGTTCGGAGGGGAACGCGATATGACCGGCCGCTCCCCGGACGTCAAGGGCTGGCGCCGGTCTCGCGGGGTCTCAGGGGCTGCTGAGAGCCCGTGCCGGCGCCTTGCCGGCGCCGGGACGCCCCACCAAGGTCGCCGCGCCGTGCGCCCCGGTCCCTCCGCCTTGCTTTCCCTGGTCGCCACGCTCTTCGTGAGCCTGGGGCACCCGGGCGCGAAGGCGCAGTCGCCAGAGCCCGAGCGCCGGGCCCTTCGCGCGGCCCGGCGCACGGGCCCGGTGGCCATCGACGGCCGGCTCGACGAGGCCGGCTGGGCGGCGGCCGAAGAGACCGCGGACTTCACGGAGCGCCGCCCCACGCCCGGCGCCAGGCCGCCGGTCCAGACGCGCTTCCGCGTGCTCTTCGACGACGACGCCCTCTACTTCGGCGTGGTGAGCGAGCTCGCCCCGGGGGAGACGCCGCGCATGGCGGAGATGACCCGGGACACCTTCCGGCTCTTCGACGACGACACGGTCAGCATCAAGGTCGACGTGCGCCGGGACCGGCGGAACACCGTGGGCTTCGCCGTCAACGCCGCCGGGGCCTGGCTCGACTACGTGGCCATCGACAACGGGCGCCAGTTCCGCGTCGAGTACGACGCGGTGTGGGAGGTGGCCACGACCGTGCGCGAGGACGCCTGGGTGGCCGAGTTCCGGATCCCCGAGGCCCAGCGCCGCCACGGGGATCCGGAACTCGGCCACCCAGGCGTCCTCGCGCACGGTCGTGGCCACCTCCCACACCGCGTCGTACTCGACGCGGAACTGGCGCCCGTTGTCGATGGCCACGGAGTCGAGCCAGGCCCCG
>JBCCAW010000270.1:0-7828 GCA_039814655.1 Myxococcota bacterium
GCAGATCGGCGGCCGGGACTCCACCGCCGTGCGCCTGAACTGGCGCGTCGAGCGCATCCGGCCGGGCGAGGTCGTGCTCGCCCGAGAGGACCCGGTCGCTCCCGATAGGCCGCCCATGACGCGCATCATGACGCTCTACGATGAGGAGACCGAGGGCAACGTCGCCCTCGCCCAGCCGCCGCGCTGAGCGCACTCATCGACCGCCTCCGACCACGGCCCGCCTCGCGCGGGCCGTTGTCGTTTGCGGGCCTGGGCGGGACCTGCGAGCCAGTCACTTTTTTGCGCTGGCGGGCAGGGACCCGGGACCATGACGACGAAGCCGTCCACCCCCGCACTTGCGAGGAACGTCGTGATGAGAACCGTGCGCGCCCGAACCGGGCTGATCCTGCTCGCCGCCCTATTTGCTTCCCTCGCGGGAGCGCAGTCGCCGGCCATTCGAAGCGTCGAGGTGCGCGGTGAAGCGCAGCGCGCCGAGGTCGCCATTCGCGGCAGCTTCACCGTGCCCGAGTACGCCGTCCGTACGACGAACGAAGGACGCACGGTCATCGTCGAGGTGAGCGGCGCGGCGCTTCCGGAGGGCGGCATCGAGGTGCTGGGCTCCTCGCGTCTCGTCACCGCCACCGTCGCCAGCACCACGGCGCACGGCGCGCGCCTCGAGCTGTCCACCTCCACGCCGGTCCGGCATCAGGCTCGGGCGGCCCGGGGACGCATCTACGTGCGCCTCGAGGCGGCGAGGGCCGGCGGAGCGGCCGAAGAGCCCGTGACCGAGCCCGCCGGCGATGTGGTGCTCGAGGATGTGCATCTCGAACGGCGCGACGGCCGGGACCGCGTGGTGGTGGGTCTCTCCCGGGCGACGCGCTTCACCGTGGCCGACGACGGCGGCAGCCTACGCTTCGCCGCGGACCGGGTGTCGCCCGGCTCCGGCGCACCCTTCGAGGCCTGCCCGAATCCCTCGTGAGCCGTGTGCGCGTGCGCTACGCCCGCGGGCAGGTCGAGGTGCTGGTGGATACGCGGGAGGGCGCCGAGGGCACGGCGATCCGCTCCGGCGACCGCATCGTGTGGATGTTCACCCGTGGCCGCAACGCCGGACCGGACGGGCGCACCGTGGCCCGGGAGCACGACTACCGCGACGAGGTGAACGCGGAGCTCGGTGAGCTCACGGACGCAGCGGCTCTCGTCGGCGAGAGCACGGACGTCGCGGCCTTCCTGAGCGACGTGCCGCTTCAGGTGCGCGGCGCCCGCGGCGAGCGCCGCTACAGCGGCCGGCGCATCGACCTCGATTTCAAGGACGCGGACATTCACAACATCCTGCGCCTCCTCGCCGAGGTCGGCGGCGTGAACGTGGTCACCGCCGACGACGTGAGCGGCACGGTCACCATCCGCATGCGGAACGTGCCTTGGGACCAGGCCCTCGACGTCATTCTTCAGGCCAAGGGCCTCGGCCTCGTGCGCCAGGGCAACCTGATTCGCGTGGCGCCGCTCGCGACGCTCGAGGCCGAGCGCGAGGCGGCCATCGCCCGGCGCAAGCAGCAGGTGCAGCTCGCGCCGCTCGAGACCCGGCTCGTGCCCGTGAGCTACGGCCTCGCCACGGAGCTCTCCCCCCGCGTCACGGAGCTTCTCTCGGATCGCGGATCGGTCAGCGTCGACGAGCGCACGAACGTGCTCATCGTGCGCGACATCGTGGAGAACCTCGACGACGTCGAGGAGCTGGTGCGCACGCTGGACACGCAAACGCCGCAGGTCCTCATCGAGGCGCGCATCGTCGAGGCGACGAGCGACTACCGGCGCGACGTGGGCATTCAGTGGGGTGGCGACCTTCTCTACTCCAGCAACACGGGCAACCCCACGGGCATCCGCTTCCCGAGCAACGTGGGCGTGGCCGGCGGAAACCCGACGCCGCAGCCCGGTCAGCTCAGCGGCGCCGGTTTGACTCCCTTCGGTCAGGGCCGAAACAACCTCGCGGCGGACAACTTTGCGGTGAACCTGCCGGCCATCGTCGGTCAGGGCGACGGCGGCGCCATTGGCCTCAGCCTCGGCAGCATTGGCGGCAACGTGAACCTCAACGTTCGTTTGAGCGCGGCGGAGTCGAACGGGACCGTGCGCATCATCTCGAGCCCGCGCATCCTCACGCTGGATAACCAGGAGGCGACCATCGCGCAGGGCACGCTGATTCCCTTCAGCCAGGTCAGCGCCCAGGGCGTCAACACGGCCTTCCAGGAGGCGCGCCTCGAGCTGACCGTGCGGCCCCATGTGACCGCGGACGCCTCCGTGTCCATGCACATCCAGATCACGCGCAACGAGCCGGACTTCACCAACGTGTCCGTGCGAGGCGACCCCACCATTCTCGAGCGTGAGGCGGAGACGGACCTGCTCGTCCCGGACGGGAACACGGCGGTCATCGGCGGCATCTACACGCGGAACTCCGGCCGCACGGTCAACCAGGTGCCCTTCTTCGGCGACATCCCCGTGCTCGGCGTTCTCTTCCAGCGGCGCATCGTCACGGATACGCGCAACGAGCTGCTCATCTTCGTCACGCCGCGCATCGTCAACCGGGCCGAAGCGCTCCGGAACTGAGGCCCGACCCCGGGCCAAGCTGCCGCAGCGCGGGGCTTCCACCGCGAAGCCTTCGCGCCGCCGGCGCTTCGGCACCATGCTCCCCTCATGGGCTGGGTCTTTCTTTCGGGTCCCATGGGCGCCGGCAAGAGCACGGTGGGGCCGCGCGTCGCGGAGGCGCTCGGCCAAGGCTTCCTGGACCTCGACGCGCGCCTCGCGGCCTACGTGGGCCAGGACGCGGGCGCCTTTCTCGCCGCGGAGGGGGAGGCGGCGTTCCGCCGCGTCGAGGCCGAGGTGCTGAGCGCGGAGCTGGAGACGGCGCCCAAGGTCGTGGCCCTCGGCGGCGGCACGGTCACGCAAGGGGCTCTTCGCCGCCGCTTGCTGCGCGAGGGCACGCTGGTGACGCTGCGGGCGCCGCTCGCCGTGCTTCTCGCTCGGGTGGGGGACGGGGCCGGCCGGCCGCTTCTCGCCGGGGACGCGGCGGGGCGCGCGCGGGCGCTCCTCGACGCCCGCGCCGGCGCCTACGCGGAAGCCCACGGCGTCGTCGACGCCAGCGCGGAGCCCGCCAAGGTCACGGAGGCCGTGCTCGCAGTCGTCCGGGACGCGCCGGTCCCCGTCGCCCTCGGAAGGCGCAGCTACCGCGTGGAGATCGGTCACGGCATCCGCGCGCGGCTGGCCGAACGGGTGCGCGGCCGCTCGTCCCTGGTGGTGGCGGACGACAACACGGCGCCATGGGCCCGGGCCGCGGACACCGGCGCTGGCCCACGCGTCGACGTGACCCTGCGTCCGGGAGAGGAACACAAGGACGTGCACGCCGTCGGCCGCATCTGGGACGCAGCCCTCGGCGCGGGCCTGGACCGCAGCGCGCTCGTGGTCGCCGTAGGCGGCGGGGTGGTCGGAGACCTCGCGGGCTTCGCGGCGGCAACGCTGCTCCGCGGCGTGGCCTTTGCTCAGGTGCCGACGTCGCTCCTGGCGATGGTGGACAGCTCCGTGGGAGGCAAGACGGGTTTCGACCGGCCCGAGGGCAAGAACCTCGTCGGGGCCTTTCATCAGCCGGACTTCGTGCTCTGCGACATCGAGACGCTCTCGACGCTCCCGGAGGTCGAGCGCATCGCGGGCCTCGCCGAGGTGGTCAAGAGCGCGTGGCTCGACTCCGAAGAGGCCGTCGCGGCCCTCGAGCGTGACGCTCACGCGCTCCGCGCCGGGGACCCGGAAGCCGTGCTCGGCGCCGTGCGGCGCTCCGTCGCCCTCAAGGCCCGCGTCGTGGCCGAGGACGAAGAAGAGACCGGCCGGCGGCGCGTGCTGAACCTCGGCCATACGGTGGGCCACGCCCTGGAGGCGGCGCTCGGCTACGGCGCGCTGCGCCATGGAGAAGCGGTCAGCCTGGGTCTCGTGGCCGCGGCGCGGCTCGGCGAGCGTCAGGGCACCTTGCGGAGCCCGGACCGGGCGCGGCTGACGGCGCTGCTGGATGCGCTGGGGTTGCCGACGGCGCTCGACGAGGCCCTGGCCCGCGGCGGCGAGGCCGTTTGGCGTTTCGCCGCGTCGGACAAGAAGCGGAGCACGGGCGGCACCGTGGCCTTCATCGTTCCCGGCGCGCCGGGGCACGTCGAGGTGGCTCCCCTCGCGCTCCGGGAGCTCCCGGAGCTCGTCGCGCCGCTGCGCTGAGGTCCGCTTTTTTGGGGGCGCCTGGCGAGACCGATAGACTTCTGGAGACGTACCGGGCCCGCGCGGCCCGGCGGGAGAACCGCACCATGGTCCGCCGCATGCATCGCTTCGCTCTCTGCGCCCTCGTCCTCGCTCTTGGCTGCGTGGACGAGAACCCCAGCCTGATCGTGACGGGAGTGCTCGCTCCAGAGCAGGAGATGGGGTGCACCTGGAGCTGCAACTCCACGAGCAGCGACCTGCTCATCCCGTCGGGCGTGTACGACCCCGCCATCGACGGCGGGACGGGCTACTTCGCCGGCGTCTGCGTAGCGAACTTCCGCGTGAACAACGCGACGGGCGGCTCGGGGTTCGCCGGAGACACCGGCCGCGTGCTTTTCCAGCGGGCCAACATCGAGCTCTTCGGCGTGGGGGGAGAGAGCCTGAACCTCGCCTACTCGGTACCCCTCGCCAACTCCGTCGCCAGCGCGGCGGACGTGACGACTCCCGGCACGCAGGCCGTCGTGGTCACGCTGATCCCGCCGGAGGTGGGGCAGTTCCTGCTCACGCAGCTCGACGCCATCGTGGCCCAGACGGGCTCCTCGACGTTGCTCGTCAGCTTCACCATCGCAGGCGAGACCACCGGCGGCATCGACGTCGAGTCGTCGCCTTCCACCTTCCCCGTCGCGGTCGTGAACACGGACCTCGTATGTCAGTCGCCGGTGGCCTCGGACGACTTCGTGGGCCCGTGCGCCTTGGGCGTCGATTCCGCCTTCGAGGTGATCGAGGGAAGCACGCTCGCGACGCAGCTCGAAGCGCAGCGTGGCGCCCCCTTGCTCCCGTGCCTCTGAGCGGGGCCTTCATCACCTCGTCGGTCAGCGCGCACCGGCCAGGGCGCGTTCGAAGGCATCGCTGACGCGGACGCAGACTTCGCGGAGCTCGACGCCGCCGCCGACGAGCACGGCCAAGGGGTCCACGGTGACGCCCTCGACCTCGTCGGGGTAGTCGGCGAGGAAGGCCGCCAGACGCAGCAGCGCGTCGCCGAGCGCGCGCACGATGCCGCGTCGCACGGCGGCCTGACCGTCGAGGAGCAAGGCAGCCCCGCGAAGCTGCTGCCTCAGCGCCCGCTCGAAGGACCCGGGGCTCGTGGGAAGCACCAGCCGGGCCCGGTCCCCGGCAGTGCGGCCATGGGGGTCTGCGAAGGCCAGGTCCGCGAGCACCACGCCGCCCACCAAGCGCGCGTCGACGCGGAGCAGGGCCCGCGCCTGGGCGTCGGCGCTCACGGTGACACCCAGCAGCGGCGCATCGGGCGCCCGGGCCGCGGCCAGCGCATGGAGCTGGCGAAATACGTCCCGCACGCGGGCCGCGCTCTCGACGCCCGGCTGAACGAGCTCCGGGTGGTCCCAGCCGCGGAGCGCGGGGGACGCGAGCGCGACGCGCACGGGGAAGCCGAGGCGCGCGGCCTCGACGGCGGCCCGGGACGCGCTGGCGCAGAGTTCTTCGGCCGGGAGCGGTACGTCGTAGCCCGCGAGTGCGGCCTTGCTCGAGGGGTCCGAGAGGGCCCGGCGCGGACCATAGATGAGCTCCCGCGCCGGCTCGCGGTCCGCGCCCTCCCCGCGCGGGAGCGCCGGCCGCGGCGTGCGCTCGCGGTCGCGGAGCGCACGCAGCGCCGCGGCCACGTCCTGGGCCGTGCCCAGCACCTCCGGGGCGTTGCTGCCGAGGCGGCGCAGCAGCCCGGCGTCCCCGGCCTCGATGCGCGTCGGCTGGTCGCCGGCGGGCCCTCCGAGCCCTTCGAGGCGTTTCCGGTCGGCGCTCGTCAGGGCGCGAAGCGGGAGCGTCCACGGCTCCTCTTCGGCCAGCGTGGCCGGCCCGAGGGCCAGGAGCGCGAGCAAGGGACCGACCTCGCGGACGACGGGGAAGCCGAGCTCCCGCGCCAGATCCACGGGCGCGCGCTGGCCGGCCACGAGGAGCAGCGGAGGCAGATCCGCCGGCGCCCGCGCGTCCGGGCGCGACGCGAGGTCCACCAGGGACCGGTCGCTCGGCGAGGCGACGAGGGCCAGCGCCACCGGCGTGGGGGCGCGACGGGCCCGAAGGAAGGCGCCGGGAAGGTCCGCGGTGGGTCTCGGATCCACCGGGATCCCGAGCACGCTGGCCGCGCGGGCGATCTCCACCGCGAGCGCGGCGTCGTCCGAGAGCACGGTCCAGGGGCGCATCGCCCCCAGCGTAGCCCGCAGCCGCGTCAAACGCGGTGCGATCGACGGAAACGGGGGCCCGGGGGACCCCGTCTGGCGACCCCCCTTCGCAGGAGGCCCCCAAGCGCCGTATCGTCTCGCCGAGGTGCGCCAGCGACGCTTGACCGACGGGGCCTACGAGTGGTACTCGCAAGCCCATAGACGGCCGTTTTCTTTGGAGAAACGCGCCTTCGAGCGTCCGCGGCGCGGGCAGCCGGCGAGAGCGGCCGGCGGAAGAGGGGACCGATGCGCCTGAAGATCATCGCAGGGAACCTGATTGCCGTGCTCCTGGTCGGCCTCGGGTCCTATCTCTACCTGGGAGGCGAGCTCGAATCGTCCCTGTCCAGGGAGGTCGACGAAGGCTTGGCGAGTGACCGCGTGCTCTTCGAGCGCTCCTTTCGCCTCTCCTCGCTCGCCTTCGTAGAGCAGGTGAAGGACCAGGCCCGGGGCTCCGGCACGGTCTTCAACTCGCTCAACGACGATGGGCGCCGGCGGTCGGCCTTCACGCGGGCGACGCGCGTGCGCGATTGGTTCCGCGACCCGGCTCGCGGCCGGTCCGGCGAGAGCCCGGACATCGTCGCGCTCATCGACGACAGCGGCCGTGTGCTGGCCCGGGACCAGGACATCAACCGCATGACCGGTGAGCCCCTGCGGACGCAGGTGCCCATCGTCGCCCGGGCCCTCGACGAGGGCATCGCGGGTCACGACGCCTGGTTCAAGGCCGACGAGGGCAAGCTCATGCAGGTCGCGGCGGCGCCCATCCGGAACGAGGACGGGGGCGTCATCGGGGCCCTCTTCGTGGGCTTCGACCTTTCCGACGGCCTCGCGCGCCGGGAAGGCGAGCTTCTCGGTCGAGACGTGGTGTTCCTGCGCGCGGAGGGCGTCTACCGCTCGAACCTCGAGCAGGCGGCCACGACGGCGCTCACCGCGCAGCTCCAGGGCCCGCTTGCGGGCTCGCTGGCGTCGGCCATCGGCGGTGCGGCGACTTCGCCCTTCGCCGTCGAGCTCGCCGGAGACAACTACGTGGGCACCATGGGTCCGCTGCCGGCGACGCCCTCGCTGGACCTGGCCTTCGCCGTGCTCGGCAACCGCACCGAGGCCACCGCGTTGGTGTCGTCCCTCGACGTCATCCTGCTGCTCATGGCGCTCTCCCTGATCTTCGTCGTCGTGTACGGCTTCGTGATCGGCACGAGCATCATGCGGCCCCTCGAGACCATCGAAGAGGGCATCCTCACCATTCTCAACGGCCGCACGGACCACCGCATCGACCAGCTGGTCAACATGGTCACCGGCGTCGAAGAGACCGATGCCGAAGGGCACGCCTCGGTGGGCGGCGCCGGCGCCTGGGCCGGAGCCGCGGCTCCGGTGACCGAGCAGACCCACCAGCCCGAGCAGCGCCCGCC
>JBCCAW010000791.1:0-2086 GCA_039814655.1 Myxococcota bacterium
CTCGCGGAGCTTCTCGCGCACGCGGTCGGACCCGCGCCGCGGGGCTGGGTCCGCCTCGCGGGCGCCGCTCCGGACGTCGACGGCGACACGCTGGACGGGCTCTACGCGCGCGGCGTCTCCGCTGGCGAAGCCGGCGCGCGGGAGGCGCTCGGGACCCGGCGCCGCCAGGCCGGCTGGGCCGCCTACCGTGCCGGCGACGACGACGCCGCCCGACGCTTGCTTCGAGAGGCGAAGGCGCTTCTCGCCTGACGCACGCTGTGACTCCGCGGCCGGGCTACTCCGCGGCCGGGCTACTCCGCGGCCGGCGCGAGCTCGCGAAGGGCGCCTTCGCGCTCTCCGGGGAGACCGACCACGAGGAGCAAGAGCGCCTCCGGTCGGCCGTCGGCGCCGGGACCGAGGCGAAGCAGGGCCTCGCCGAGGGTCGCGTCGTGAAGCGTCGTCCCGTCGAAGCTCAGCCGCGCCGGCGCGCTGCGCCGGACGACGACCCAGAAGCTGCGCGTCGCCCGGAGCCGGATGGCCTCGGCGCCGCCGGTCACGACGCCGCCGAGGAGGAAGGTCAGCGGGAACTCGTCGCCCTCGCGCAGCTCGTACCAGACGGCCTCGGCGCCGGCGACGGCCTCGAGCTCCTGGGTCGTCGCCGTGGCGAAGCGGACGCGCGGGCCCGCGGGAGCGGCACAGGCGAGCGACGCGACCCACGCGACGGCGACGAGCCGTCGCTTCACGGCCCGCTCCCCTCGCCGCGCGCGCGCGCCAGCTCGTTCTCCAGGCGGCGGAGCGTACGCCGGAGCTCGCGCACTTCCTTCTTGGTCGCGAGGTCCAGGCGCCCGGCGAGGGCCTCCGTGCGGCGCTCGAGGGCGCGCTGGGCCCGGCTCCGCCAGCGGAGGGCCTGCACGAGCCCGTCGCTGACGCGCGGGTCGTCCATGAGCGCCATGACCCTCGGGTCCTGGAGCCAGCGGACGGTCTGGCGCGTGAGGAAGTCCCGGACGGGCACGGAGGGAGGATGCCCGACGGCCCGGGAGACGCAACGCCGAGACGCCTTGCCGAGAGCCCATGCCCGGCACGCCGGCGTTTGCTAAGGCGCCCGCATGGCGAAGCACGTGGTGGTCCTCGGCGCGACGAAGGGCATGGGCCGAGCGCTCGCGCGGCGCATGGCGGGGCGAGGCGATGCGCTCTTTCTGCTCGGGCGCGACGCGGAGGACCTGCAGGCGACGGCCGTCGACCTGGAGCTTCGCGGCGCCGCCTCCACGGGCCACGCGCCCTGCGACCTCGAGGACCCGGAGGGCTTCGCGCTCGCCTTCGAGGCAGCGGAGGCGGCGCTCGGGCGCGTGGACGTCGTGGTGGTAACCGCCGGACTCTTCGCCACGCAGGACGAGCTCGAGGCCGACCCGGGCCTCGCCGAGCGCCTGACGCGCGTGAACTTCACGAACACCGTGGTCTTCTGCGAGCAGGCCAAGCGGCGCTTGCTCGCGGCCGGCGGCGGGACGCTCTGCGTGTTCAGCTCCGTGGCCGGCGAGCGCGGCCGAAAGCCCGTGGTGATCTACGGCGCGAGCAAGGCGGGCCTGAGCCGCTACCTGGAGGGCCTGGACCACAAACACCGCGGGGACGGGCTCCGGGTGGTCACGGTGAAGCCGGGGTTCGTGAAGACCGGCATGACCGCCGGCCTGGCGCCGCCGCCCTTTGCCGGGGAGCCCGAGGGCGTCGCGAAGGACGTGCTCGAGGCCATCGACCGCGGCGACCCGGTGGTCTACACGCCGGCGCCCTGGCGCCTGGTGATGGCGGTGATTCGACGCCTGCCCCGGGCCATCATGCGCCGCGTCGACTTCTGACGGCGGCCCGCGTCGCCTTTGAGAAGGCGCGCGCTCACTCCGGCGGGAGGCGCGCGTACACTTCGCCGAGAAACGCCAGCCCCGTCAGCGCGCGGTCGCCGGCCGGGCCCGTGAGCACGGGCCCGAGGGGCTGCACGCCGTAGGGGCAGTCGGCGCCGGTCTCGAGCCGGCCCGTCCACCGTCGCCGCGGCGCTCAAAAAGAAGAAAAGGAAGGACGTTCAGGACGAGGTCGTCGCGCCCGAGCCGACGCCTCTCCCGTC
>JBCCAW010000691.1:0-2870 GCA_039814655.1 Myxococcota bacterium
CGCGTCCAGCTCTGGCTGACCCACTCGAACTCGCCCCCAGGCGACACGATGGCGAGCAAATCGACGCACAGCTCGGCGAAGCGCGCGAAATCGGGCGCCGGTAGACGCCGCGGAAGAGGGATCACGGAGCTCACGGAGGGCCCAACGGCCGCCTCCGGCGCCGCTTTTAGGCGTCAGAAAAAGACGAAGCTCGAGAGCCAGAGCTCCAGCTCGTCGTCATCCGGGTCGGCCCCCCCGGCGAGCCCCTCCGTGGTGGCCGGAGGCTCCGGCGCCTGTGCCTGTACGGGCGCCGGCCGGTGATTCGGGCAACCGGCGCTGGCGCACTCGACGCGCGTGAGGCCGACGTAGACGACGTCTCCAGCACAAAGGGGGCAGGCGTCCATGACGACACACTTCGTCCTCTCGTCGCTCCGGGCAAGCTCCCACTCCCCGACCAGGACCGCACGCGCCCCCGCGCTACTCCGACGGCGCGAGGGGGACGTCTTGAGGGGCCGAGACGGCCTGCGGGGGCTCCGAAGGCGGGGCTTCGGGTCCCGCGGGCGCCAGGAGCTCCTCGAGGCCCAGGGCACTGGGCGGGAGCACACCGGCCGCAGCGAGCAGGAAGAGCACGGCCCCGAGCGCCAGGACCACCAGCGCGAGCGCAAAGGTGCCGCTGACGGCGACGCCCACGGCGTTCGGTCCCCCCGGCGCGCCGTAGGGGTCCTCCTTCTCCGCGGCGGCGGCGGGGGGAGGCGTGAAGCTGCCGAGGGAGCCGGGCGTGAGCGAGGGCGTCGAGACGCCCCGGGCGCGCGCGCGCTCGGCGATGGACGCCGGCGGGACCGTGGGCGCCGAGCCGTCCGCGTCGAACTCGCCATCGGTGAAGCGCGCGCCCGGCGCGTCGCGGGTGTGCTCGGCCACGTAGGACGCGGGCATGCGGCGCGACGCGGGGGTCCCGGGCAGCGAGCCGGGGCGACTCACGGAGACCGGCCGGCTGCCGGTCCGCGACGCTTCCCACTCGGCCGCGCTCCCCGTGTCGCTCTCGCGAAGCGGCGCGGGCTCGAAGAGATCCGGGAGCACCGCGTCGAGCAGGCCCCCGAGCGTGCCTGCGTGAATGCCCCGCGCGCCGGGCTGCGCGGCGAGGAGCGCGTCCCGGAGCGCCTGCCCGGTCTCCATGCGTCCCTCCGGGGCCGGCGCCAGCGCCCGGAGCACGGCGGCCTCGAGCGCCGGCGGCACGGCGCCCACCTCGCTGGGTGGCGGCACGCAGGGGGAACGCACCTGGTCGAGCAGCTCGACCTCGCTCGCCGCGCGGAAGAGCCGGCGGCTCGTGAGCATCTCCCAGAGCACGATGCCGAGCGCGTAGACATCCGTGCGCCGGTCGACGGGCCTCGCCGTGGCCTGCTCCGGCGCCATGTAGCCGACCTTGCCGCGGATCACGCCGACGGCGGTGTGGTTGGTCTTCGCCAGGCTCTTGGCCACACCGAAGTCGATGAGCTTCACGTGCCCACTCCAGCTCAGGAGCACGTTCTGCGGGCTCACGTCGCGATGCACGACGTCGAGGAGCTGGCCGTCGTCGCCGCGCGTCTCGTGCGCCGCGTGCAGCCCGTCGGCGATCTGCGCGCCGATAAACGCCACCAGGTCCGGCCCGAGGCGCCGCCCTTCGTCCGCGAGGCGCTTGAGCAGCTGGAAGAGGCTCACCCCGTGCACGAACTCCATGACCATCATGTAGGTGCCCGCGTCCTCGAGGAGCTCCTCCGTGCGGACGACGTTCGGATGGTCGATGAGCGAGGCGAGGCGCGCTTCGTCGAGGAACATCTGCACGAAGCGCGGTTCCCGGGCGAGATGCGGATGCACGATTTTGATGGCGACGGGCTTGGAAAACCCGGCCGCCCCGTGGCGGCGCCCGAGATAAAGGGACGCCATGCCACCGGAACGCACGTAGCGGACGATCTCGTAGCCCGCGATGGTCTGGCCCGGCTGAAGCTCCCGCACCGTCCGCGGAGCATGAGGTCAGCAAGGCCAGCGGATCAAGAACGGAGCGGTCGCAGCTCAGAACTGGAACACGAGCTCACCCGGGGCCACCATGCCGAGCTCGTCGCGGGCGATGCGCTCGATGGTCGCCGGATCCTCTGCGAGGCCCTCCACTTCGCGCTCCAACGCGCGGACCTCGCGGGCGAGCTCGGCGTTGCGCGCCTGCACGGTGCCGAGTTCGCTGCGCAGGAGCCGGTGCCGCGGCAGCCCTTCGGCTTCGAGGATGCGCAGCGGCACGGCGACGATGGCGAGCACGAGCAGTCCGAAGGGCAGCAGCCAGCCGAGGCTGCCCCAGGTCGGCGCGGGCGTCGGCGGCGGCGGAGGGGTCACGGCCCGAGAGTCGACGAGGCGACCCGTGCGGCGCCAATTCCTGCGTCCGGCCGCGCTCCCGCGAGGTGCCGGCTCGCCGGCGCCGTGGACGCCGTGTCACGCATGCTGCTAGCGTGGACGCAGCGTGCCGGAGCTCTCCTACCGGGGCCGTCGCATTCTCTACGCGACCATCGCCGAGTACATCTCCACCGGCGAGCCCGTCGGCTCACGACGCCTGTCGAAGCGCTACGGCATCAACCTCTCGCCGGCGACCATACGGAACGTGTTGGCGGACCTCGAGGAAGCAGGCCTTCTCGCGCAGCCGCACACCTCCGCGGGACGGGTGCCCACGGACGCGGGCTTCCGGCTCTTCGTCGACGCGCTCGTGCAGATGCGCGAGGTCGGCAAGGAAGACCGCGCCCTCGTGCTGCAGCGATTGCAGAACCTGGCGCCCGGGTCCGACCTGTTGCGCGAGGCCGGCGCGCTGCTCAGCTCGCTCACGGGGGCGGCGGCGGTGGTGACGGCGCCGCCGCCGGACGACGAGCGCCTCGCCC
>JBCCAW010000121.1:0-12458 GCA_039814655.1 Myxococcota bacterium
CCGCGGCGGCGCCCAGCTTGAGCCAGGGAAGTAGCTGCACGAGCCAGGCACGCGGCGTGCCGAGGAGAAAGGCCGGCCGCTCCGTGAACGCGAGGAAGGGCGCGGGGTCGAGCTTCGGCGCGGCCCCGCGGCCCTGGGCCCGGGCGAGGGCCCGCCGTCCCCGCGCGGCAAAGGCCTCGAGGTCTTCGCGGAGTTCGAGGTCTCCGGCCAGCTCGCGCACGGCCTCTTGCCGCGCCCGAACGGTCGCGTCGTCGGCGGGGGCCGCGAGCCAGGCGATGAGCCGCGCTTCGCCGCGGGTGGTGTGCGTGACGTCGAGGCGCTGGGCCAACGAGCCCTCGCCGACGAGGTCGATGTCCCCGGCGTAGCCGTGGTCCGGCGGGAGCGTGTCCGCGCCCGTCGCTGGCAGCGTGTGCCAGGCGCCGCGCACGCGGAGGAGATGCCGCGCGTGCACCTCGGCCCGGGCCTCGGCGTCGTCGCGCGCCGCGAGCACGCGCGCGTGCACCCCCACCAGCGCCACGAAGGCCAGTGCGGCCAGCGCCGCCAAGAACGCGAGCCAGGTGCTCCCCGTCACCGCCGACGCTCCGGCCACGGCGGCCACGAGAAAGGCCGCGAGCCGGGCGAAGCTCAGCTGATCCGCGCGCGTCGAGCGCGCGTCGGCTTCCGCGCGCCATCGCGCCTCCGCGGCTTCGTGCCGAGCCTCGGCGCCCGCCGTCACGAGGCCCCCGGGGCCAGGGCGTGGGCCACGGCCCGCGTGGAGGTGCCCGCGTTGCGTAGACCGACGTAGAGGAGCCGTGCCCAGGCGGGTCGGCCTGGGAGGAAGAAGCTCACGAGGAGCGGTCCGATGCTCACGTTGCGCACGACGACCTCGATGTAGATGTCCGAGACAGAAACCACGAGCGTCTCGGCGACGATTTCTCGGCGAGGATTTCGGTCGGGGTGGCGCGGGACACGACGAGTCGATGCGGGGCATCGGCGAGGAGGGGCGCGCGCGACTTCGGACCGAAGGACCGTTGAGACGGTCGTTGTCTCTGCCGAGGACGTCTACTACATCGCGCCCCCGGCGCCACGGTCGCAAAGGTCGCAGCGCGGCGCGTAGCGGCCCTGATCCGTTGACAGGCAACGCCTCCCCGCCATTCTGCTCGCGTGCGGCGCCTGCAGCTCAGCCTCGACTTCGCGCAGCCCCCCGCGGGGTTCGGGGAGGGCGACGGGGAGGGTCCGCCGGGCCCGACGCAGCGGACCGCGACGCCGGGGCTTGCCATGCCGCGGTCCGCGACGCCGGGTGAGGCGACGACCGGTGCCGCGGCCGCGGAGGGCTACGCCGCCGTGCTCGAGGCGGATGCCTCGGTCCCCGCGCCCCTCCGCGCCGCGGCGCTCTCGCTCACGGACCGGCTCACGGCGGCCCTCGGCCGGCCCGTGCGCCTCGTGGTGACGGATAACCGGCGCACCATGGTCAGCGCCCGGGTCCGCGGGCCGCGCATCGAAGTGCGACTGCACCACATGTTCCTGGAAGCCGATGCGGCCGTGGTGGCGGCCCTTGGCCGGTACCTCGCGCATCGGGAACGCGAGGCCGGCGCCGTCATCGACGCCTTCATCGAGGCGCAACGCCATCGCATCGGAAGCGCGCGGCGGCGCCGCACGACGCTCCGGACCCGCGGCGCCGTGCACGATCTCGGACCGCTCTTCCGCGCGCTGCTCGCCGACTTCCCGCCCGGCGCCATGGAGGGCGTGCGCGTCACCTGGGGCCGGCGCGTGCGCCGCCGGTCGGGCCAGCGGTCGATTCAGCTCGGCACCTACATCCCGCGGGACCAGCTCATCCGCATCCATCCGGTGCTCGACCAGGCGTGGGTGCCGTCCTTTTACGTCTCGACGGTGCTCTTTCACGAGATGCTCCACCACGCGCAGCCGCCCGAGCGGGAGGGGGGCCGGGTCCGCTATCACACGGCGGCCTTCCGGGCGCGGGAGCGGGCCTTCCGGCACCACGCCGAAGCCGAGCGTTGGGAGAAGGCCCACCTGACCCGGCTGCTTCGCGGCGGATAATCCGTCTCGACCTCGTCGCGACCCGGTTTATGGTGGCCAGCGATGGAGGAGGCTCCGAAGGGCGACAACGCCCTCGTCTACGTGCTCGCCGGCTGCGGCGTGCTCCTGGTGATCGGGCTCTGCGTGGTGACGGGCTTCGGCATGTACGTCATCTCGCAGCAGACGAGCACCGCGGTGACCATTCCGGAGCCGGGGCCCATCCCGAACCCTCCGGGACCCGATGCGCGGGAGTTCCCGCCGTACCCGGACACGCCTCCGGCGCCGCCCGGGACGCCGCCGCCGGGCGCGACGGGTCCTGGAGGCGCTACGCCCGCCCCGAGCCTGCCGCCGCCGCCGCCTCCTCCCGCGGAGCTCCTCGTGGAGTTCGAGGTGGAGGTCGTCGGTGGCGCCGCTCGGGTCGCGCCCGGGGACCGCTGCACCTTCCCCGTGAGCCTCCAGCCCCGCCCGGGCGCCAGCCCCTGGTGCCGCGCGGAGGTCCGCTGCGCGGAGCAGCTTCTTTACGGCGGCGGGAGCGCGGGCTTTTTCGAGTGTTCGTTTTCCCCGGCCACCGAGGACGCGCCGGGCGCCGTCGTGGGCGGCGAGGACCAGACGAGCGGCGTGGACGGCGACGCCGCCTTTCGCGTGGACACGCTCGGCGGCGTCGTGACTGTCCGCGATGACGCCGGCGCGGCCTCCGGCGCCTACTCCGTGCGCGGCAAGGTCATCGAGGTCCGCTGATCGTAGGTCAGCGGGTCCAGGGTGGCGGCAAGGCGTACTGGGTCATGGGCCGGCCCGGCTTGGACTGGAGCTCGAGCTCTTCGGCCACCAAGGACGGGCTGATGGTGCTCACGGGCACGTAGCCCGACTCGGCGCCGCACCAGGCGTTGTCGACCTCTTGCCGGGCACCGACGGCGACGATGCTGCGTACGGCATTGAGCGGTGTCCCCACGAGGTCCACGCCGCGGATGAGCTCCTGCCGGCCATCGGGGAAGACGCGCGCGGCGACGTCCACGTCGCCCAGGAAGGCCTGGAAGTCGTAGGCGTCCGTGCTCGTCTCTCCGCCGTTGGCTTCGATGATGCGCACGCCGTAGGGCGCGTCCTGCTCGCGGATCTCCCGGAGGAAGGCCTCGAAGAGGGCCGCGTCGTCGAGCGCCCCCTCGCCCCCGTCCACGACGGTGACGCCCATGCGCGCGATGGCGCGCTCGTGGCGATCGCTCCGCGCGTGACCGTTGGAGCGGTGGCCTCGGGCGATGGGCGCGCGCGAAGTGAGGAACCCTCGCACGGTGCCGTCTTCGATGAGCGAGGCTTCGCCGGCGGGCACGCCCTCGTCGTCGTGGCTGTAATGGCCCACGAGGGACTGCCCCTCCCAGCGCGCGAGGCGCGGGTCGTCGCGGACGCTCAGGCCCGGCGCCAAGAGCGCTTCGCCGAGAGCGTCGCGGAAGGTGTGGCCCTCACCGCCGCTGAGCAGTCGGTTGCCTTCGAGGCGATGGCCGAGGGCCTCGTGCACGAGGAGCCCCGCGGGGCGTGGGTCGAGGAGCACCGGGCCGACGAAGGAGCGCAGCAGCGGTGCCTTTCGGAGCACCTGAAAGCGCTGGTCGAAGCCGCGCAGCACGCGGCGAAGCGCCGCCGCGTCCGGAAGCTCGTTCTCGTCGGTGACGAACCAGCTCCGCGTTTGCGGGAAGCCGTAGCCTTCTTCGGAGAAGTGCCAGGTGTGAAGCTCGATGGTACGCCGGGCCTGGTTCGTGATGACCTCCGCGCCCTCCGTGCTCACGAAGATGCGCGTGGCGTTTGCCGCGCTGAAGGACACGTGCCCGTCCATGAGCCGCGGGTAGCGCCGGAAGCTCTGACTCACGCCGGTGACGAGGCGGCGGTAGCGCTCCTCGTCGATGGCCGGGAGCCGGCTCATGGTGCAGCTCTGCTCCGCGTCGCGACGCTCGAAGCTCGGGAGGGCCCGATGCTCGTCGAGGTGGTTCAGCTCCTCGGCCTTGCGGTGAAGCCGGTCGTCGCAGGCTTCGCGGTACTTGGCCTCGAGGAGACGCCATAGCGCGTAGCGAAATCCGTCCGTGCTGCCCCCCAGCGGGAAGGCCACGAGGCCGTGCGACTCGCTGTCGTCGGCGTTGTCCCGGAGTCCTCCGTGGGCGACCTGGTCCTGCCGGTAGCTGCCGAGGCGAACGTCCACGAGCGCCGTCCGTCCGCGCGGCTGCGAGTGCCGAAGCAGTCCGCCAAAGCGGCCCTTCAGCTGCAGCCCCGCCTCGTCGCGGAGCTGAAGCGACAGAAAGTGCGGGCGCGGGTGGCCGGGGATGCGAAGCCCCTCGATGGCCCGCTCGAGCTCTTCGCGGAGCACCTTGGCGAGGCGCTGGGCTTGCCGTCGGTCCATGGGGCGCGGACGCTAGCAGCTCTTACCGGCGCGACCGCTCGAAAGTCCTCGGCGCGGTACTAAGCTTCGCGGATGCGGCCCCGGCGCAACCTGAAGTCGCTCTCGACGCCCATCGCCCTCGGCGCGGTCAGCGTGCCCCTGAGCGTGGCGCTCATGGTGGGCTGGATCGTGCTCCTGGCCCGGAACCTGAGCTCGCAGCAGTCCGTGGCGCTGAACGTCTCGCTCCTCGTGCTCGGCGCCGTGTCCTTCGCCGTGATCTGCACCGTGCTCGTGTTGCTCAGCTTCTATCTCGGCCGCGAGATCCTCGAGGTCCGGCGCCAGGACGGCTTCATCGACTCGGTGACACACGAGCTGAAGAGCCCGCTCGCGTCGATCCAGCTCCTCCTCGAGACCATGGCGCGGCCCGAGCTTCCGGAAGCGAAGCGCGAGGAGCTCCGGCTGATGATGCTCGAGGATGTCGAACGGCTCAGCTCCTTCATCGACGACGTGCTCCAGACGAGCGTGTTGGCGACGGGCAAGGACCCGACCTACGCCACCACCGAGCTCCGGCTCCGGCCGCTCGTCGAGGAGCTCTCGCGTGCGCTTCTTCGCCGGCACAAGCGACGTCGCGAGGACATCCGCCTCGAGGTGCCCGAGGGGCTGCGCGTCGTGACCGATCGCGCCGCTCTCGGCATCGTGATCAAGAACCTCGTCGACAACGCGCTCAAGTACGGCGGCGAGGCGCCGGTGCGCGTCGCCGCGGAGACCGACGCGAAGGGGCGCCTCGTGTTGCGCGTCGAGGACGAAGGCATCGGCCTCACGAAGGAGCAAACGAAGCGCGTCTTTCAGCGCTTCTACCGGGTGGAGCGCGAGTCCGTGCGCAGCCGCAAGGGCACGGGCCTCGGGCTCTTCGTGGTGGGGGCCATCGTGCGCAGTCTCGGCGGCCGGGTCCGCGCAGAGAGCGCGGGCGTGGGCCTGGGAAGCACCTTCGTGGTGGAGCTGCCCATCGGTTCCGTCGGTGCGCCGGCGAGTGCGCCCTCGCCCTCTCTCCGGGAGGCCGAGCGATGAGCGCGCCGCCGCCCGTGCAGCGCCTCCTCGTGGTCGAAGACGAGGAGCACCTCGCCGCCGGGCTCAAGCTCAACCTCGAGCTCGAGGGCTACGCCGTCGACGTGGCCACGAGCGCCCGGCAGGCCAGCGAGCGCCTCGTTCGCGCAGAAGCCTACGACGCGCTGGTGCTCGACGTGATGCTGCCGGACCTCGACGGCTTCGCCCTCTGCCGGAAGCTCCGGGACGCCGGCAACTTCGTCCCGGTCATCATGCTCACTGCGCGCTCGAGCGCCGCGGACCGCGTGAAGGGGCTCGAAGCCGGCGCCGACGACTATCTCGCCAAGCCCTTCGAGCTGGCCGAGCTGCTCGCGCGGGTGCGGTCGGCGCTTCGGCGCCGGGCCTGGGAGCGGGACGCCGGGGGCGCGGCACGGGCGGCGACGCTCCGCTTCGCGGAGGCGGAGGTGGACTTCGAGAAGTACGAGGTCGCCGTGGCCGGCGAGGCGCGAAAGCTGACGCGCCTCGAGCTGGATCTCCTGCGCTACTTCGCCGAGAACCCGCTCCGGGTCCTGAGCCGCACGGAGATTCTCGAGAAGGTCTGGAACATCCGAAACTCGAACCAGACGCGCACCGTGGACAACTTCATCGCCCGGCTCAGGCGTCACTTCGAAGCCGATGCGAGCTGCCCGCGGCATTTTCTCTCCGTGCGAGGCGCTGGCTACAAGTTTGTTCCGAATCCAGAGTGATCACAGGGTCTTGTGGGGTTTCGGGGTGAATTTCGTCTTCTCTCGGAGACGGGGCCGTGACGCAACCATGACGGCCGCAGGGGAAACGGTGACGGTGCGTCGAGCAAGGCTCCCTAGGGTAGGGTCATGGCCGACTCCGACCGCGCCGCGACCCCCGACTGGATGCACCGTCGCACCTTTCCCTTCCGCCACATGGTGCCCTTCCTGGTCTGCCATCTGGTCGTGCTGGGCGCGTTCTTCACGGGCGTGACCTGGCAAGCGGTGGCGCTCTGCGCCGTGCTCTACTTCGTGCGCATGTTCGGTGTGACCGCGGGCTACCACCGCTACTTCGCGCACCGGAGCTTCAAGACCAGCCGCGTCTTCCAGTTCGTGCTCGCGTTCATCGCGACCTCGAGCGCGCAGAAGGGCGCGCTCTGGTGGGCGGCGCACCACCGCCGGCATCACAAGTACTCGGACCAGGAAGGCGACGTTCACTCGCCGGTGCGCGAGGGCTTTCTCTGGTCGCACATGGGTTGGCTCTTCGTGGACGGGTCCGAGGAGACGGACCTGGCGCGTATTCGCGACTTCGCGAAGTACCCGGAGCTTCGCTTCCTGAACCGCTTCCAGCTCCTGCCGCCGACGCTTCTGGCGCTCGCCTGCCTGGCCATCGCCGGGCTGCCCGGACTCTTCATCGGCTTCTTTCTGAGCACCGTGCTGCTCTGGCACGGCACCTTCCTCATCAACTCGCTTGCGCACGTGGTGGGTAGCCGACGCTTCGAGACCAAGGACGAGAGCCGCAACAACCTCTGGCTCGCCCTGATCACCCTCGGCGAGGGCTGGCACAACAACCACCACCGGCACCAGGCGTCCTGCCGCCAGGGCTTCTACTGGTGGGAGATCGACGTGACCTACTACGTGCTCTTCCTCCTCTCGAAGGTGCGCATCGTCTGGGACCTCCGCGCCGTACCGGAGAAGGTGCTGGAAGAGGGCCGTCAGGCCGACCGGGAGCGGCGGCGTGAACGCCGCACGGCCCCGGCGCACTGAGCCCCTGGACGTCCTCGGCAGAAGTAACGACGTCTCTACGGTCCTTCGGTCCGAGGTCGCGCGCGCCGGTACGAGCGCGAGCCCTTACTCGGCGGCGACGGCGTCGTCCTCGTAAGCGTAGAACTGGCGCGCCCACTTCCGGTAGGGGCCGATGGGGCCGTCGCTCGCCGCGAGGAGCGGGCGCTCGTAGTAGGCCTTGTTCTCCCAGATGGCGAAGTCCTGCTCCACGTCGTGCACGAAGCCGTCGAAGAAGAGCTTCTCGACCATGGCGCTCATGTTCGCGTCCGGGAGCGCCTTCATGATGCCGCCGCCGCGGAGAATCACGTGGTCCCGGTCGAGGGGCGTGGAGAGCACGTAGGTCCGAAACTCCGTGTTGAACTTCGGGACGCTCACCTCGACCACGGAGTAGCCGAGGCCGTGCACGCGCACGCGGAAGATGCTCTCGACCTTCTGTCCGGGCATGCCGAGGTTCGAGAGATCGCGGGCCATGGTGTAGCCGATGCGCAGCGTCGGCCCGTCGACCTCGAGCGCGTCGACGACGCTCATGTCCGTGTAGCCGTGCACGTGCTTGAAGTGGGCGAGGTCGACGCTGTTCTCGCTGGTTTCCTGCGGGTGCGCGGCGACGCGCTCCCAGGTGTGCCAGCTCATGTCGGTCCAGCCCTCCGTGCCGCGGAGGTCGAAGTAGCTCGGCGGCTCGAAGCTCGGTCCCTCGCCCCGGCAGCCGTGCCAGACGAAGACGGCGCCATCGACCTCGCGCACCTCGAAGGCCTCGGCCTTCATGGCCGGGGGGATCTTGTCGACGTCCGGGATGGAGACGCAGCGCCCGTCCCCGGCGAAGCGGAAGGCGTGAAAGGGACAGCGAAGCGTCCCGTCGACGACGCAGCCGCCTTTGCCGAGATGCGCTCCCATGTGCGGGCAGTACGCGCCGAGCAAGTGGGGCGCCCCGTCGGAGCCGCGGAAGAGCACGACCTCCTGCCCGAAGGCTTGCCGCGTGAGCACGTCGTCCGGGCCGAGGTCCTTGGAGAGCGAGAGGGCGAACCAACCGCTCGGGTAGCTGGGAAAAGGGTAGCGAGACATAGAACGCGTTCCGCCTGGAGGTGTCCCTGGACGGGAGCGCGAGGTCAAGGGGAAGGCGCGTCGCCCCCGCGCGTCGAGGGCTCAGCCGCCAAGGGGCTGGGCGCAGCGCCACACGCGGAAGCGGCCGTCGTCGCGGCGCTCCTCCACCTCGCGAAAGGCGCTCCCCAGCGCCTCCTCGTAGGGAAGGTGCCGGTTGGCGACGACCCAGAGCGCCCCGCCGTCCTCCAGGTGCGCCGGGGCGTCGCCCAGCATGCGGGCGGCGACGCCGTAGTCCGTGCGCACGCCGCGGTGGAAGGGTGGGTTGATAATGATGGTGTCGAAACGCCCGCTCACGCCCGCGTAGACGTCGGCAGCGAGGCATGTGACCCGACCCCGGGCCTCGCCGGCCGTGCGCGCGGCGGCGGCGAGGGCCAGATGGTCCGTCTCGGCGAGGGTGACCGCGAGCCCGGGCTGACGCCGGGCGAGGGCCACGCCGAGCACGCCCGCCCCGGCCCCCAGGTCGAGGAGCGTACCCCGGACCTCACCGGCCATGGCCGCGAGCAGCGCCAAGGAGCCCGGGTCCGGCCGGTCCTCGCTGAAGACGCCCGGCAGACCCCGGACCGTGAAGCCCTCGGGATGCGCGTAGCTCGTCCACCACGCGGCGAGCGGGTCGGACACGCGGGGCCCGGGGTCTCCCGGGGACAGGAGCAGCTTGCAGTGGTGGCCGCTCCGCGTGTCGCAACGGCCCAGGCGCTTCCGCGTGCTCTGGATTCCCTCCTTGTTGTGTCCGACGAAGGCGACGAGGCCTCCCTTAGCGAGCACCTGTGGGGCCCAGGCGAGGAGCAGATCACGGCGCCGCGTGCCCTTCGGCTGAAAGACGAGCACCGACGCGAAGGGGCCCGACGGGAGCGTGGCGCCGGCGCTGACGGGCACGGCGGCGCGCCGGCGCGTCGCCTCCTCGAAGGAGAAGAGCACGGCGCCCGGCGCTGCATCGCCGAGCGCGGCCGCGGCTCCGGCGGGCGGGTCCACGATGAGCGTCCGTGGCCGCGCCCAGTCTTCGGCGTGTGCGAGCGCCAGCCGCGCCGCGGGGGCGAGCTTGGGCGGGGGGCTCATGCCCCGAGCAGCGTCCGATGCAGCGCCAGCGTCTCCTGCGGGCTCGCGATGGCCGAGTCCTCGAAGACCTTTCGGTAGGCGGCACGCATCTGCACCGCGCAACGCCGCGGGGCCATGGCGCCGAGGCCCGTGCCCAGGCCGCAGCAACGGAGCGTGAAGCCGTCGGCGTCGCCGGCGAGCTCCTGGCTCAGCAGCAGCGCCGCGCGAAACGCCAGGTAGGCGTTCAGCGTATCGCCGACGGGTCCCGGCACGCGCATGGTCGGGGCCACGATCAGCGTCGCGACGCGCGAATCTCCCGTGGGAACGGCCATGGCCTGGCCGACGATCAGCTCGCCGCGGTGCTCCGAGGCGATGGCGCTCTGCACGGCCACCTCCAGGTTCTCCCCGAAGAGCGCCCGGATCGCGAGGTCCACCCCCGCGCTCATGTAGCCGAAGGAGTTGCTCGGGCTGACGATGGCGTCGGCTTCGCCGCCGAGGTAGTCGCCGCGCTTCACCTCGACGTCCGCGAGCTCGGCGAAGGCGCGGCCCCAGGCCCCTACCAGCGCCGCGTTCCGATCGACGAGGACGAGCTTCACAGGCGCTCGACGACGGCCTGGGTGAAGCCCTTCGTGTTCAGCGACCCGCCGAGGTCGCCGGTCTTCTGGCCGTCCTCGAGGGCTCGGTTGTACGCGCCCTTGATGGTGTCCGCGGCGGCCTTGCACGCTGCGTCCCCGGTGGTCTCGAAGAGGTGGTTCAGCATCATCACGCCGCTCATGAGCAGCGAGAGCGGGTTCGCGATGCCCTTGCCGGCGATGTCCGGCGCGGAGCCGTGCACGGCCTCGAAGATGGCGTAGTCGTCCCCGATGTTCGCGCCCGGCGCCACGCCGAGGCCGCCGATGAAGCCAGCGCAGAGATCGCTGAAGACGTCGCCGTAGAGGTTCTGGAGCAGCAGCACGTCGAAGTTCGAGGGCTCCTGCACGAGGCGCATGGCCCCAGCGTCGATGATCATCTCGTCGTAGGGCACATCGGAGAAGCCGCCGTCCTCGCGTACGTCGCGCACGCAGCGCACGAAGAGGCCGTCGCCGAGCTTCATGATGTTCGCCTTGTGAAAGGCCGTGACCTTGCGCCGCTGACGCCGGCGCGCGTATTCGAAGCCCCACTTCGCGAAGCGCGTGGCGCCGCGCTCCGTCACGACCTTGAGGCTCGTCACCACGCCGGGCGTCACCTCGTTCTCGATGCCGCTGTAGAGCCCCTCCGTGTTCTCGCGGAGGATGACGAGGTCCACGTCCTCGTAGCGCGTCGTCACGCCCGGCAGCGAGCGCACGGGACGCACGGAGGCGTAGAGCTCCAGCTCCTTCCGGAGCTGCACGTTCACGGAGCGAAAGCCGCGCCCCACGGGCGTCGTGCACGGCCCCTTCAGGGCCAGCTTGCGTTCCCGCACCGCGTCGAGCGTGCTCGCCGGGAGCACCTCGCCGTCGCGGCTGAGCGCGGCGACGCCCGCGTGGTGCTCATGCCAGCGCACGGGCGCTTCGGCGGCTTCGAAGACGGTCTTCACGGCGTCGGCGACCTCGGGGCCGATGCCGTCGCCGGGGATGAGTACGGTGTCGTGCGTGGTCATGCGGGCTCTCCAGGAGTTGCCTCAGGCTTAGGCGCCGCGGGCTCCGGCGCGAGCCTGCCATGCTCCGGGCCCGCGTGCTGGGGCCCTGTGCGCCTCGGCGCCTTGCGGGGCCCAGCCGGATGCGGTTGAACCGCGGGGTGACGTTGACAGGCGACCGAGTCCTCCGCGGCATGACCGACGACGGCGCGCTTCGGACCATCACGGCCCGGACGACGGACTCCGTTCGCGGGGCCATCGCGGCCCAGGACGTGCGGGGCCCGGAGGCCCGCGCCCTCGGTGAGCTCATGACCGCGGCCGTGCTCTACCGGGAGACCATGGCGCCCACGCTGAAGGTGCAGGTCGTGCTCCGGGGGGGCGAAGGGTCCGGTCAGGTCGTCGCCGATTCCTTTCCCGGCGGGATCGCGCGCGGGCTCGTGCAGCGCCGCGAAGGCGCCCCGACCTTTCAGCTCGGGGCCGGCGCCATGCTTCAGATGATGCGCTCGCTCCCCAACGGCGAGCTGCACCGCGGCGTGGTGGAGGTGCCTGCCTGGAGCGACGGCGGCATCAACGAGGGCCTCATGGCCTACATGCAGCAGTCCGAGCAGATCGTGACCATGGCCCGCGTCGCCGTCGTCATGGACGACGACGCCATCGTCGCGGCCGGCGGCTACCTCGTCCAGCTCCTCCCGGAGGCGCCGGACCGCGAGGGACCCGTGCGCCTCATGGCCCAGCGTCTCGAGGACGATTTTTCGAACATCGGGGAGCGGCTTCGGGCCACGGACGCCTCCCCGGACCATCTCCTGAGCGAGATCTTCTACGGCATGGAGCACACCCGCCTCGGGGACAGCGCGCTCCGTTTCGGCTGCGAATGCAGCCGGGCGCGCGTCATGGGCAGCCTCGCGACGCTCGGCCGAAGTGACCTCGAGCACCTCTTGAAGGACCGGGAGCCTTTCCACATGCACTGCGATTGGTGCGGCACGGACTACCGCGTCGAGCCCGCGGAGCTCCAGGGCCTGCTCATGGAGAGCTGACGCGCATGAGCCTTCGGCACCCGCATCGAACGGCTTTCGTGGCGACCGCCGTGACGACGGCCGCGGCGGCCGCAGGGATCGTGGCGACCCCGGCGCACCATGGCCCGGAGGCCGAGAGCGCCGTCCTCCTCGCCGCGGGCAGCGCCTTGCTCCTCCTTCGGCGCCCGCGCTTCCCGCGCGGCGGGCTCGCCCTGGGGCTCGCCGCCGGCGCCTTCGCGCTGCATCTCGCGTGGCGCGCGGGCCTCGGCTCCGCCAGCGAAGGAGCGGCTTCGGTCGCGGGGCCCGCGGCCCTCAGCGTCGTGCTGACGGCCTTGGCGCCGCTGGCGACGGCGCTCGTCGCGCTCGCGGCGCCGAGGCTGCGTGCTCATCCCGCGGGCCCCACGACGGTCGCCTGCGCGCTCGCGCTCAGCGTCGTGGCCCTCGCCTCCAGCCTCGCCGTGGACGCGCTCCGCGTGCGCGCCCTGGGAACGCCCGCGGCGCCCGCGCTGGCGGCGGCC